>JAHEIK010000137.1 GCA_024639415.1 Planctomycetota bacterium | reverse complement strand
AGCGCCTCGCGCCGCGCTGGCGGTTCCTGGCGGACGTGGACTTCGCTGCCGCCCCCCAGGGCCGCGCCATCGACTTCGCAGCCAAGCTCTACTACGACGTGAACGACCGCTGGAGCCTGGGTCTGGGCTACCGGACGATCGAGGGCGGCGCCGACAACGACAACGTGTACACGTTCTCGTGGTTCCACCAGGCCGTGCTCTCGGCGAGCTACCGCTTCTGAGCGGGTCCCGGAAGAGCCGCGTCATGGAGGCGGTGCGCGAGATCGCGGATGCGGTCCCGGTCCTCGAGGCGCTCGAGCAGCTCCGCAGGCAGCGCATCCTCGCCATGCTCCGCGCCCCACATCCCGCCGGCCATGGCGCCGATCGTGTCGGTGTCGCCGCCGAGCGAGACCACGTAGGCGACCAGATCCTCGAAGCCCTGCCCCCGAAAGCGTAGGTACGTGTACACGGCCGTCACGACGGACTCGTGCGCGACGACCTTGTTGCCCAGCGCCCGCACGATCTCGCGCTTGCTTGGCTCCTGCTTCAGCAGCCCGGGCACGAGCGCGAGGCGCGAGCGGAACGCCTCGTGCTCACAGAGCGCGATCAGGCGCTCGACATCGATCCCGTGCCCCAGCGCCTGCTGCGTGGCGTGGGCGCTGAGCACGCCCCCTTCGATGCCCAGCGGATGCGCATGCGTGATGGCACTGGTGCGCCGCGTGGCCTCGTCCATCCGCGACGCGTCCGCGCCGAAGAACAGCGCCAGGGGCGCCGCCCGCATGGCGGCGCCGTTGCCGAAGGAGCCGTCGGGGAACACGGCGTGGCGCGCGGCGCGCCAGTCCTCCCCCTTGGCGACACGCCGCAGCATGGCAAGCGCACCCCGGCCGTAGCCCCGCGCCCAGGTGCAGTCCGCGGCCCAGCGCCGCGCAAGATCGTCCTCGTCCAAGTCGCCGCAGGCGAGCAAGGACTCCGCGGTGCCGATGGCCATCAACGTGTCGTCGGTCCACTGCAGGACGCCCGGACGCCGCAGGCTCAGGACGGACCAGAGCAGGCCCCCGATGACGCCGCCCTCGTGCTTGGCGCCGAGGGCGTCTGCCAGAGCAAGCCCCAACAGGCAGCCGGCGAAACGATCGCGCATGGCGCCATCATCGCACGCGCTGCGCGAGCCACACGGTGTGCCGTCCGCACTCCGGGTCCTCGGCGCGGTGCAGCAGCACCTCGAAGCCGTGCTCGCTCAATAGGGTGCGGTACTCCTCAGGCGCAAGGCTCGCGTGGTAGAGCGCATCACCGAAGAGCGAGCCGATGGACTCGCCGTGCTCGGGCCCCGAGGTGAAGAGCAGGACGCCCCCGACCGCGAGGTGCTCCCGGAAACGAGGAAACAGGGCGCGCTGATCTGCATGCTCCAGGTGGAAGAAGCTGTCCCACGCGACCAGGACCTCGAAGGTCCGGCCGAGGTCCAGCGTCCGCATGTCTGCCTGCCGCCAGGTCGCCCCTGGAAAGCGCTGGCGGCACAGCGCAAGCAGCGACGGCTCGGCGTCGAGACCTGTGACCGTGTACCCCTGCTCGAGGAACCAACGGGCGATCGGCTCGCCGCCCCCACAGCCGAGGTCCAGCACCGCGGCAGGCGCCGGCACCCGAGCGGCGACCTGCGCGAGCCAGGCGCGCTCAGGAAGATGCCGGCTGCGCTCCCGATCGAACTGCAGTCCGTGGTCGGCGTAGAAGTCGTTCACGCGGCTCATGGCTGGGGTCGACGGTAGCAGCAGCCTCCCGAGGCCGGCGGAACGACGCGCGCCGCCGCGAATCGCGATTCTCCCTTAGCCGGGACCTCATATTGGCCTTGGCGAATATGGGCCCAGGTGTAGGTTCGCCGTGGAGGTTCCCATGCGTGCATGCGTCCGAACCCTTGGGCTGCTCAGCGCCCTTCTGGTCCTGTCGACGACGACCGCCGCGGCCGACAACACGGCCCTCAGCGCGGCCGATCAGCTGATGGCCGCCCAGAAGGCCGGCAAGCCGACCTGGCTGCTCGTGAGGGACGCGCGCACACGCGGCCTCGACGCCATGCGTGCCACGGTCGAGGCGGCCCGCAAGCGCGCGCCCCACGTGGCCGTCGTCGAGATGGACCGCTCGCAGGCAGCCAACAAGGCCATCGTCAAGCGCTACGGTCTCGCCGGCGCCCGGCTGCCGATGGTCCTCGTCATCGCTCACAACGGTGCACCGGGCGGCGGGGTAGCTCCGGGAGCGAAGGCCGGCGACAAGCTGATCGCGTTGCTGCCGTCGCCGCGCAAGGCCGACACCCTCCTGGGCCTCTTCCAGCGCAAGGCGGTCTTCGTCGTCGTCGGCCGCCCCGAGATGCCGAGCCGGGCCACGGCGCTGACCGCCTGCCGCAAGGCGGCGGCCGCGCTCAAGGGCAAGGGCCGCGCGGAGAAGGCCGTCATCGTCGAGGTCGACCTCTTCGACAAGTACGAGCAGGGCTTCCTCAAGGTGCTGGGTGCCGAGGCCAAGGCGAAGGACGTCGCCGTCCACGTGTACGGACTCTCGGGGCGCAAGACGGGCGTCCTCAAGGGTGCCGTCACGAGCGACGCGCTGGTGAAGAGCGCCGGCCAGAAGCAGGAGTGCTGTCCCGGCGGGAAGTGCGGCTAGGCCCCTGCGCGGAAAGGAGGCTGCCATGCGCAGGCTCGGACTCGTCTGGACAGAGCTCAAGCACCGGCGCTCCCAGCTCGTCTCCGGCGTGCTCGCGATCACGCTGGGCATCGCCGTCATCGTCGCCATCCACTCCGTGACCGTCGTCTCGGAGAGGGCGGTGGCCATCAACCTCGACAACCTGGGTGCGAACATCCTCGTGCTGCCGCAGGCCGCGAACGTCGACGACTACTACGCCGCGGACATCGACGCGCCCACGATGCCCGAGGAGTTCGTCGACCGCGTGGTCACCTCCGGCCTCCCCGGCGTCGACAACATCTCGCCCAAGCTCACACGCCGCATCCGCATCGGTGATCACAAGGTCGTGCTCACGGGGATCCTGCCGGCGCAGGAGATCGCATCGAAGCCCGTCTGGCAGCAGTCCGGCTTGATGGGCGCCGAGCTCCAGCTCAGCTGCGACCCCGACAGCGCGGAGAACGAATCCCTGGGCTACAAGGACGAGCGCCTGCAGCGCAAGGTCATCGAGGTCCTCCCCGAGGACGAGTGCCTGCTCGGCAGCTCCGCCGCGACGCGGCTTGGATTGGCGGAAGGCGCCTCCCTGACGATCGGGGAGACCACCCTGCGCGTGGCCCGCGTGCTCGAGGAGACAGGCACCGTCGACGACGGACGCGTCTTCACGCACCTGCACACCGTCCAGACGATTCTCGGCGCGAAGGAGCAGATCAGCGCCATCGAGGTGATGGGCTGCTGCAACGCGATCTCCGACGGACTCCTGAGCGAGCTGCGCAACGTCCTGCCGGACACGCGCATCACGACGGTCAAGCAGATCGTCTCGACGCAGATCAAGACGAACGGCCTGATGCGCCGCATCTCGCTGACCTTCCTCATCATCGTGCTGTTCGTCGGGGCCGTCTCCATCGGCAACTTCATGTGGGCCAACGTGAACGAGCGCAGACGCGAGATCGGCATCCTGCTGTTGCTCGGTGCTCCGCGCACGAGCATCTACGGCATGCTGCTGGCCAAGGCGACCATCCTCGGGCTGCTCGGAGGCGCGATCGGGTTCCTGCTCGGCAGCTTGGCCGCTACGCAGCTCGGCCCGCAGTTCGTCGGCATGCCCGTCAAGATGCTGTGGATCCTGCTCCCGATCGCGTGCGGGCTCTCCGCGCTCGTCGCAATCCTCGGCGCCATCCTGCCGGCGTGGATCGCCGGCCGCCTGGAGCCCTTCACGACCATGCAGGAGGTGTGACGTGCTGCTACGCACCACCGGCCTCTGCAAGCGCTACGACCACCGCGAGGAACCGGTCGACGCGCTTGCGGGCGTCGACCTCGAGCTCGACGTCGGGACCTTCACGACGGTGACCGGCCCCTCCGGTTCCGGCAAGTCGACCTTGCTCCTCGCGCTGGGCGGCTTGCTGCGCCCCACGGCGGGCGAGATCTGGTTCCGCGACCTGCCCATCCACGATCTCGGCCCCGGCGGCCTGGCGTCCTACCGCAGGGAGCACATCGGCTTCGTGATGCAGGAGTTCAGCCTCGTGCCGTACCTCTCGGCCGAGCGCAACGTGATGATCCCGCTCGCCTTGCAGGGCTACGACCGCGCCACGCAGCGCCGCCGCGCACGTGAGGTCCTCGAGCGCGTGGAGCTCGGGGGACGCGCAACGCACCTGCCGCGCGAGCTCTCCATCGGCCAGCAGCAGCGCGTCGCCATCGCCCGGGCCCTGGCGAACGAACCGGACCTGATCCTGGCCGACGAGCCGACCGGCAATCTCGACCCCGCCCTGACGACGAGCATCCTCGACTTGCTCGAAGAACTCCGGCAGGAGCGCGAACTCACGATGGTCATGGTCACGCACAGCCCCGCAGCCGCCGCACGCGGCGACCGGCGGGTGCACATCGAGGCCGGCCGCATCGTGGATACGCCCAGACCGATCGTCACGGGAGCGGTGTCATGAAGCGGGCGCTGGACCAGAGCACGGATCAGTACAAGGCGTTCGCGGATCCGACACGACTGCGCATTCTCAATCTCCTCGGCGAGAAGGAGCTCTGCGTCTGTCACATCGTGGAGGTGCTCGGCGAGCCGCAACCCAAGATCTCACGCCACCTTGCGATGCTGCGCAGGGCGGGCCTCGTCACCGTGCGTGTCGAAGGCCCCTGGAGGCACTACGGCCTGCCCGCCGAGCGCACGGGCCTCGCCGAGACGCTGCTCGCGAGCATCAGCACCTGCCTGGGCGAGACGAGCGAACTGCAGGCCGACCGCGAACGCCTCGCACACACGAACACGGACGACGGCTGCAACTAGGGCGTGTACGAGCAGCCCCCCTGCTGCGCCCGCCGATTCTCGCGTTGCGCTCGCTACGGGGTGTTCTCGTACACACCCCAGGCCGCACGGGTCTACCTGCGGGGGAGCGTGTCCGCGTCCAGCCAGTTCGACCACAGCTGGATCGACATGCCGTCCTTCGCGACGCGGCACTTGTACTTCGTCGGCTGCGGCTTGCCGCCGTCCCAGTAGGTGATGCGCATCGTGATGCCGTCGTCGAGCAGCACGCCCTGCAGCTTGCGACCACGCTTGCCGCCATCCCAAGTGCCCGTCAGCGTCGTACGCGAGGTCATCTTCAGGCGGACGATGCCCCAGCTGCTGCCCTTGCGCGACCACACGCCCGTGAACGAAGGCGCCTTCTTGGCCTGCAGGTCGCGAGCGGCGGCCTTGGCGTAGCTGTCCCGCACCCGGTGGGCAACCCGTGCGTGCGCCTCGTCGGCCTTACCGGTCGCATCCATCAGCCCTTGGAGCTGCAGACGCCGAAACGCGGCGTCGGCCTCTGCCTCGAGCGTCGCGAAGGAGCGCACACCGTGCTCGACGAGGACCGTGTCGCCGCGCTTGGCCGCCTTGCGCACCGCCTCGTCGAGGCCAGCGACGATCCTGGCCTCGACCTTCTTCCAGATCTTCAGGCGCCGTCGCCAGTCGGCCTCCGTGTGCGGGTTGTTCGTGCGCCCCTCGAGCAGGCGCTCCGTGATCTGCTTCTCCAGGCCGGCCTGCTTGGCCTGCACCTCGCGCAGCGTGTGCCCGCTCGCGCCGGCGGCCGGCAGGAAGGCGCGTCGCAGTTCCTTGGCCTCGTCGGCATAGAAGGACAGCGGCAGAGGAACCGCGACATCGTGGTAGGCCTCCGCGGCGCCCATGATCTCGAAGTCCATGGTCGCGCGGCCATCCAGCGGCGCCGGCTTCTCCCCGGCGAACGCCACGGGGGCGGCCAGCAGGATACAGGCGGCAAGAATCAGGGGGCTGAAGGTACGGTAGATCATCGGGCTTCCTCGGGCGAGCACCAGCGCTCAGGGGCAAGTACGCAAGCGCGGCGCGTCATCGCAGGACCCCACCCGATTTCCGCTCCGCAGGGCGGCTATGCTGCGCTCATGAACAGCAACTGGATGTCGATCCTGTTCTGCTACGTCGCGCCGGGGATCCTCCTGGCCATCGGCCTGTGGCACCTCGTCAACCCCGTCGGCGTGTGGAAGCTCGGACGCCTGCACGCGGCCAGCACGGGCCACGCAACGGACGAGACACCCCCCCAGGGTGCCTTGGGCCTGGTGCAGGTCCGGGGCGTGATCCTGCTCGTGGTCGCGATCGCGTTCTCCGTCTTCTCGCACACGTTCTTCAGCAAGTGGAACGAGAAGCTCGAGACGCCGCCGGCGATCCCGATGCGCCGCTAGAGCAGTTCCAGCATGCAGATGGTGCCCACCGCCATCACGAGGCTCATGCCGATGCCGACGCGGGCGAAGTCGCGCGTCCGGTAGCCACCGGCGCCCATCACCATGAGATTGCACTGGTGCGCGAACGGCAGGACGAACGCGCAGCTCGTGCCGAAAGCGACGGCGAGGAACGTCTTCTCGACGCTGAGCGTCGAGCCGAGCGCAACCTGATACTCCACGGGCGCAAGGATGACCGCCGCCGCTCCGTTGTTGCTCGTCGTGCTCAGCACGGCCGCAATGAGGAAGAGTGCCGCCGTCACGCCGGCCGTGCCGAGGTGTGGTTCCACGCCGAGGATCGCGGTGGCCGTTCCGGCAGCCACCCCGTGATGCTCCAGCGCCAGCCCGAGGGGGATCGTGCCGGCGATGAGAAACAGGATCCGGAAGTCCATGCACTCACGGATGCCGGCCATGGACACGCAGCGCGTCGCGCGCATCAGCAGGGCGGCACCAAGCGCGCTCACCGCCAGCGGCAGCCAGCCCATCAAGGGCGGCAGCAGCGCGAGAAGCAGCAGGCCGATCGCGATCGGTGCGCGCCGGACGTCCTCGCCCTGGACGCCCTCGGCCAGCACGATGAAGCGCGGGTCGCGGCCGAGCTTGCGGATCGAGGCGCCGCTGCCCGAGACGAGGAACGCGTCGCCTAGGACCAACTTCGTGTCGGCCAACCCCGTCGAGAGGATCTCGTCACGACGCCAGACGGCGAGCACGCTCAAGTCGAACGTGTTGCGGAAGCGCAAGTCGCGAAACGTCGTGCCCAACGCCTCGGAGCGCGGCGGCAGCGTGACCTCGGCCAGCGTGACGCCCTGCTCCATCAGCCGATCGACCGAGCCCGCCTCCGCGATGCCGTACTGCACGGAGGCATCTTCCGAGAAACGCCATGCGTCCTCGGCGCTGCCCTTCACGTAGAGTTCGTCGCCGGGCTCGAGCACCAAGTCCGGATGCGGATGGCGCGAGCGCTTGCGAGAGCCGCGTGGCCGCCGGACGAGCACGACCTTCAGCTGCCACGTGCCGTCGATGTCGGCGTCGCGCAGGCTCTGCTCCGCGACGGTCGAACCCGACGTGACACGCATGCGATGGAGGTCGGCCGTGAGCCCGTAGGCCTGGGCCAGCTCATCGGGAAGCTGCGCGCGCCGCAGACGATCGCCGCCCGACTCCGACGGCAGCCAGCGGCGGCCGACGAATGCCATGTAGAGGATGCACAGCGCGGTGACCGGTGCGCCGATCTTGGCGAAGGCGACCATGTCCAAGCCGCCCCCGATGCCTGCCCCGAGTCGCTGACGCAGGTCCTCGGCGAGGATGAGGTTCGGCGTGGTCCCGATGACCGTCGTCGTGCCGCCCACGACGGCTGCGAAGGCCAGCGGCATCATGAGACGCGAAGTCGGGATGTCGGCCTTGCGCGCCAGCACGGCCACGGCGGGCAGGAACACGGCTACCGTCGCGGCGTTCGACATGAACGCGGAGAGCACGGCCACCGAAATCATGATTGCCAGCACGAGCACGGTCTCGTTGCGTCCGCCCAGGCGCTGCAGGCCCTGGGCCATGAGCGTGGCCACGCCGCTCTCCTTCATGCCCGCCCCGAGCACGAAGATGGCCGCCAGCGCCAGGACCGCAGAGTTGCCGAAGCCGAGCAGCGCTTGATCGGCGCGCTCGAGGGTGCCCGTGGAGGCGAGGACGACGGGAATCGCCAGCGCCGTCATCCAGAGCGGGATGCGCTCCGAGATGAAGAGGGCCATCGCGGCGACCAGCGTCGCGACAGCGATGATCTGGTGCAGGGTCATGGGCTCGGCTCCGTGGGGGCAGACCCTACTCGATTGCCGCCGTGTCTGCGACGGGCGAGATGCCGACGACGGCAGATTCCCGCGTGCTAGCCTCCGGGGCATGTCGGACGCCAAGCACTTCGGGAAGTTCCTGTGCTACGTCCTGCGGCATCGTCCGGACGAGGTGGATATCGAGCTCGACGCGCAGGGCTGGACCGACACGGAAGCGCTCATCGCGGCGTGTACGGCGGCCGGCCAGGGCCTGACCAGCTCGCGCCTGGATGAACTCGTCAGCGAGGACGACAAGCAGCGCTTCGAGTTCAGCGACGACCGCTCGCGGATCCGTGCACGCCAGGGTCACTCGGTGCCGATCGACCTGGGGCTCGAAGCCGTGACGCCGCCGACCGTCCTCTACCAGGGAACCGCAGCGCGCTTCCTCGAGTCCATCCGCAAGGAGGGCCTGCTCAAGCAGTCGCGCCACCACGTGCATCTCTCGGCAGATTCGCAGACGGCGCGCGACGTGGGCGGCCGCCACGGCAAGCCGGTCGTCCTGGAGGTCCGGGCCGCGGCGATGAACGACAGGGGCTACCTGTTCTACGAGACAGGCAACGGCGTATGGCTCACCGACCACGTGCCGCCGGAGTTCATCCACGTGCCGGACGCTTCCTAGCGCGCGTCGGGGCCGCTAGTCGTCCTTCTCGGACTC
>JAHEIK010000575.1 GCA_024639415.1 Planctomycetota bacterium | reverse complement strand
ACGGTCACCCGACCGTACCGGATGGGGATCACGGCACGCGGGTGCAGGACCTGCGTCAGCTCGCGGCCGAGCCACTGCGCCGACAGGATGTACCGGATGACCTTCAGACCTCCGCACGCGGATCCGGCGCACCCGCCCACCACCATTGCGAGAACGAGCACGGTCTTCAGCGCGTCGCTCCACCCTTCGAAGTCCGCGCTGGCGTAGCCTGTCGAGGACATGAGGCTGGCGACCTGGAAGGCCCCGGTACGCAGCTCCTCGAAGGTCGGCAGTCCGCCGAGCAGCAGTGCCCCCGTGAGCAGCGAGAACAGCAGCATGACCCCGAAGTAGGTCATGAACTCTCGGTCCCGGAAGAAGTCGAGCGGACGTCCCGTGAAGGCGCGGTACTGCAGGGTGAAGCTGGTGCCGGAGAGCACCATGAACAGGATGAAGACCCACTCCGCGGCGGGGTTCGCGTACCCCTGGATCGACAGCGGGTTCGGCGAGAATCCTCCCGCGGAGAGCGTCGTGAAGCTGTGCACCACCCCGTCGTAGAGATTGAAGCCGGTGAACATCAGCGCGACGGTCTGGAGCATCGTCAGGCACACGTAGAGGATCCAGAGTCGCCGCGCACTCTCCCTCACCTGCGGGCTGACGGCGTCGCCCGCGGCCGCCGACGCCTCGGCGAAGAAGATCTGCCGGCCCGCGATCCCGAGGCGCGGCAGCACGACGACGAACAGGGCGATGACCCCCAGGCCGCCGAACCACTGCGTCATGGCGCGCCAGAGGTAGAACGCCCGATCGTACTCGCTGAAGTTCGTGAGAATGGTCGCCCCGGTCGTCGTGAAGCCGGAGAGCGACTCGAAGAACGCGTTGACCGGCGTCAGCCCGGAGAAGACGTAGGGAATCGCCCCGCAACCTGCCACGGCGATCCATGCACCCGCCACGACGGCGAGCGCTTCGCTGCGCCGGAACACGGGCCCCGCCCGGAACCAGCGCCCCATCCAGGCCCCGAGCAGCGCCGTGACGGCGGCTGCGGCGACGTAGGACACGGGGCTGAGCCATGTCGTCACGGCGAAGCTCGTGGTACCGGTCGACGGATCCGTGCCAGAGACGAGGTCCCACACCGCCATGCAGAACGGCACGGTGAATGCGAACGCGAAGCGCCGCAGGAGGTGCCCGATGACGCCGAAGACGAGGGCCAGTCGCACGCGCTACCTCCCTCGCCCGTGCCCCGGGTCCAGGAAGAACTCGCGAACCTCGCGCTCGTGCTCGCGACGGCAGAAGACGAGCAGGCGGTCCTCGGGCTGCACGGTGTCCGTGCCGCGCGGAATGATCACCCGGCCGCGGCGGAGGATCGCGCCGATGATGGCGAAGATGTCGGCCTTCATGACGTTGATCGGAGTCGGCTCGTGATCCGCGGGCACCTCGATCTCGATCACACCGGCATCGCCGTGCTCGAGCTCGGCCAGCAGATCGGCCTTGTTGTGACCGACAGCGTCGAGCACGGAGCGAATTGCCGCGCCGCGCGCGGACAGGACGACGTCGATGCCGACCTTCTCGAAGATGCGCTCGTTCGGCTGCTGGTCGGCCCGCGTGAGGATGCGACTGACCCCCAGGTGCTTGGCGATGAGCGAGACGAGCAGGTTCTTCTCGTCGTTGCTCGTCACGGCGACGAGCACCGGGTCGTCGCCGATGCGCTCGCTCTCGAGGAGATCGAGGTCCGTTCCGTCGCCGTGGAGCACGAGGCCGTCGAGGAGCGGCGCGATCTCCTCGCACCGCGCACGGACGGCTTCGATGATCCGGACCGACCAGCCCAGTCCCTCCAGACCCCGCGCGACGGCCAGGCCGACGCTTCCTCCGCCGATGATCGTGGCGCGCGTCGCGTCCGTACCGTGCATCGCGCTGCGCAGGTAGCGCTGCAGAAGACGGTTGATCCCGGCCTTCGTGCCCATCGCGGTCACCTTGTCGCCGGGCTGCAGGTGCGTGCTCCCCTTCGGGATGAACATCCGCTCGCCACGCTTCGCCATCACGAGGACGACGCCCTCCGGCAGACCGATGTCGGCCAGGGTCCCCTGCACGATCGCAGCGCCCGCCTCGATGCCGTGGCGCAGCAGGTGGACGCTGCCTCCGACGAACACCTCGACGTCGAGCGCGCCGGGGATGACCACGATGCGGAGGATCTCCTCGGCCAGCTGCTCGGCCGGTACGACCACCTTGTCGATGCCGAGGCTCTCGGCGAGGTGAACGCGATCCTCCTTGGGGGCGCGGAAGTCGAGCTTGGTCAGGAAGCAGATGGTGCGCTTGGCGCCGAGGTGGCGCGCGCTGACGCAGGCCACGAGGTTGTTCTCGTCTTCGGTCGAGGCCGCGACGAACAGGTCGGCCTCGGGCACACCCGCGCGCCGGAGCAGCGCGGTCGAGGTCACGGTGCCGTACACGATGTCCGCGTCCAGGCGCTCGAGGCGCGTCGCCTGCGCGGTGTCCTTGCAGATCAGGGTCACCTCGTGATCGACCATGAGGGCCTCGGCGAGGCGGAACGGGGTCTCGTCCCTGCCTCCGATCACGATGTGCATTGCGCCCGACCTCCCGTACCGCGCGGGACATGCTACCCACGGCCCGGCGCGCTGGGCCAGGGCGCCGACGCCATCAGGCCTTCGCGAGCGTCTCCCGGGCGACGCGCGCCACGTTCTCTGCCGTGAAGCCGAACTCCTCCATCAGGCGACCCGCGGGCGCGGACGCTCCGAAGCGGTC
>JAHEIK010000136.1:950-8831 GCA_024639415.1 Planctomycetota bacterium | reverse complement strand
GTTGCGGGGATGGCCGTCGGGCGCGAGCACGAGCACGCGGTCGCCCTTGGCGATGCGTCCGGCCTCGAGACGGCCGATCGCGATGCGGCCCAGGAAGCGATCCACTTCGACGTCGCACACCGGCAGGGCGACGGGCATGGAGTTGTCGCCCTTGGGCGGCGGCATCTTGTCGATGATGCCGTCGAGGATCGGGAGCAGGTTGGGCTGCAGGTCGTCGGGGGACGTACCGGAGATGCCCTGGCGTCCCGACGCGTAGTAGACCGGGAACTCCAGGTCTTCCTCTTCCGCGCCCAGGTCGATGAACAGGTCGTAGACGAGGTCGAGGACCTCGCCCGGGCGGGCATCGCGGCGGTCGAGCTTGTTGATGACGACGATCGGCTTGAGGTTGTTCTCGAGGGACTTGCGCAGCACGAAGCGCGTCTGCGGCAGCGGCCCCTCGTACGCGTCGACGAGCAGGAGCACGCCGTCCGCCATGCGCAGCACGCGCTCGACCTGGCCGCCGAAGTCGGCGTGACCGGGCGTGTCGATCAGGTTGATCTTCACGTCGCGGTAGTTGATGGCGCAGGACTTGGAGAAGATCGTGATGCCACGCTCCCGCTCCAGGTCGAAGCTGTCCATGACCAGTGTCTCATCCTCGGGCAGCGAGCCGAGGACCCCGGCCGTCATGAGCATGCGGTCAACGAGAGTGGTCTTCCCGTGGTCGACGTGAGCGATGACGGCAATATTGCGTACGGATTCGTTCATGAAGCCCGCGAGGTTACGTCCGGGGGCGCGGCGGACGCCGGAAATCCCTCCCGGATGGGGGGCGCCGGGGACGCCCCAGACAGGCGTCGGCAGGGCCCTTCCGAGGAGGGAACAGCGTGCGGACGGCCTCGTGGATCCTGCTGACGGCCATCCTGGGCCTCGCCGCTGACTGTGGATCTCTCCCCAGGTTGCGCACGGATCTGCGCAGGCTTGCGCGTTTTCCGGGCCGTCCTCCGCCGCAACCCGCCCAGAAGCCCCGCGGCACGGTGCTTGCCATGCCTCGCTGCATACGCTCGCGCCGCGTGGTGGGCGCGGGCTGCCCCAGGAGGCCCCATGCGTTCATGCTTCGTTGCCCTCACTGTTGCTTTCCTCGGCATGTGTCTGCTCCCGACCACCGTGCTCGCAGACGACGCGCTGAATGCCACGATGCTCCACGCCGAGGGCAAGGCGCTCCTGGCCAAGGCCGACTTCGAGGGTGCGCTCGCGCGTTACCTCGCCGCGGCGCGTGCCGCGCCGAAGAGCCAGGCGATCACGCAGGATGCCCGCGCACTCAAGCGCGTCGTCGCCCAGCGCAAGGCGCTCGACGCGCCGAAGCAACATCCCAAGTGGGAAGGCATCGCCATGAGCCTGCATGCCTACTACCTGCGCGAGGGTCTGCCGGCCGAGGCGGTGGCCCTCGGGCGCCGCGGCGTGAAGGTGCTGAAGAACGGTGCGGCGGAAGCCCGCCTTGCCGAGGGCCTGCTCGAGGCGGGCCGACACGACCAGGTCATGACCCTGCTCGCGGCGCCCGCCACCTGGAAGCGTGCCGAGCGCCACGTGATCTTCCACGGCATCGCACTCGTGCGCGCCGGGCAGGTCGACAAGGCCACGGCACTCGCGAAGACGCTCAAGCTGCCGGCGAAGGCAGATCCGCGCCTGCTGCGCGACGGTGCGCGGCTCCATGCAGTCCTCGGCAACGAAACTGCTGCGGCCGCGTTGCTCGTGCGCGCCTTCGAGACGACGCCGGTCGCCAACCTGCCGGCCTTCAAGAAGCAGGTGCGTACGCACGCTGACTTCGGGCCCGTCCTGGCGGGGCCGGCGATGACCAAGGCCATGACGACGGCGTCCAAGCTGAAGCCCACGAGCTGCAGCGGCGGGACCGACTGCGGTTCGTGTCCGAGCCGGGGCAAGTGCGGCGGCGGGAAGTAGTCGCGGGCCCATGGCCGTGCGGCGGTCCTTTCCTACGCGGGCTGCGATCCAGCTTGCGTTCATCGTGCTGGTCCTCGTCGGCGTGTTCGTCCTCGAGGGCAACGCCGAGCGCTGGTGCCCGTTCGGCGGCGCCGAGGCGATCTACACGTACGTGCACGAGGGCAACCTGCCGTGCTCGCTGCAGGTGTCGAACTTCTTCATGCTGGGCGGGGTGCTGCTCAGCGTGCTGCTGCTGCGGCGCGCGTTCTGCGGCTATGCATGCCCCGTGGGTGCCATCTCGGAGTGGACCCACCGCTTGGGCCGCGCGCTGGGGCTCAAGGCGCGCTCGGTGTCGCGGCCGACGGATCGGATCCTGTCGCTGCTCAAGTACGCAGTGCTCGTCCTGCTTCTCGTGCTCACGTGGCGTACGGGCGAGCTGATCTTCCGCGGCTACGACCCGTGCTACGCGCTCATCAGCCGCCACGGCGAGGACATCCAGGTGTGGGCGTACATCGTCCTCGGCGTGGTCCTGCTCGGCTCGCTGGTGATCAGCATCCCGTTCTGTCGCTGGCTGTGCCCGCTGGGTGCGCTGCTGAATCCGTTCAGCCGCTTCGCGTGGTGGCGGGTACGGCGCGTCGAGAGTGCGTGCTCGGGCTGCGGCATGTGCAGTCGCGTCTGCCCGATGGAGATCCCGATCGACGAGGTCGAGGTCGTCACCCACGCCCGCTGCACGGCGTGCATGGAGTGCGTGAGCTCGTGTCCGCGCAGCGGTCGCGGCGCGCTCGACGTGCGCGTGCGCGCGCCGCGCGCCTTCGTCGTAGGGAGTCTGCTGGTGCTGCTCGCCGCGCCGGTGTTCGCGTCCTACCTCCTGCCGCTGCCCTCCTTCCGCTGGTCACGAGGCGCGGCCCCGGAGACGCGCGCGTCCCTCGAACTCGAGATCGAAGGCCTGACCTGCCGCGGGAGTGCCAACCTGCTCGTGTACTTCCTGACGCGCGACGACGACCTGGAGCTGTACGGCCACCTCGCCCTGGACGCCTGGCCTGAGCCGGGCACGGGCCGGGCGCGGATCTCCTACGATCCAGCGCTCGTCGACGAGGACGCGATCCGCTCCGCGATCACCGAGCCGTACTTCGAGCCCGATTGGCAGTCCTTCCGTCACTCGCCGTTCCAGATCGTCGGCTACGACCCGTTCGCTGCGCGCTGACGCGGCTACACTCACTCACCGTGGAATCCGCTCGCACCTCGATCACTGCCACCGTCGGTCCGGCTTCGTCGGATGGGGCCGTCCTGACCGCGATGGCGCGTGCCGGAGCAGACGTCTTCCGCATCAACGGAGCCCACGCCAAGGACGCGGAGCTTGCGGGCTGGGTCAAGAAGGTGCGACGGGCGGGGCGTGAGGCCGGGCGCAACGTCTCGGTCATGGTCGACCTGCCGGGCATCAAGCTGCGGACCGGCACGCTCCACGGTGGCGGACCGCTCGTCTTGGAGCGCGGCGCGCGGGTGACGCTGACCGGAGGCCGCCGTGGCTGCACGGCGCAGCGCATCCTGGTGGATCCCTGGCCGAAGATCACTGCCGTGCGCAAGGGCAGCACCGTGCTGCTGGACGACGGGCGCATGCGGTTGCGGGTCCTGCGCCGCCGGGGCGCGGAACTCGAGGCGGTCGTCGAGGCCGGCGGTGAGTTGAAGGCCGGCAAGGGCGTGGCGTTCCCCGGCGTCCCGCTGGCGCTCGAGGTGCCTACGGCGCGTGACCGCGCGCTGGCTCGTGCCGCGGCGGCGGCCGGTGCGGACTGGCTCGCATTGTCCTTCGTCGGCTCCGCCGCGGACATGCAACGCTTGCGTCGCGTCTTGAAGCGTGCCGGGGCCCCGCACATGCCCGTGGCTGCCAAGATCGAGCGCGGCGACGCGCTGCGGCATCTGGGCGCCATCCTGCAGGAGTCAAGCGCCGTGATCGTGGCGCGGGGCGACCTGGGTGTGGACGTCGGCGGTGAGAACGTCCCTGCGCTGCAGAAGGACATCGTGGAGGCGGCGCGCGATGCGGGCGTTCCCGCCATCGTCGCAACGGAGATGCTCGACTCGATGACGCAGCGCTCGCGACCCACGCGCGCGGAGGTCAGCGACGTCGCCGGCGCGGTGTTCGAGGGTACCGATGGCGTGCTGCTCTCTGCCGAGACGGCGATCGGCGTCCACCCCGCGCACGCCGTCGGGACGATGAACAGCATCCTGCGCTCGGCCGAAGCGGACGACCACGCGCCGTACGCCGGCGATCCGCTGGCGCGCAGTCTGCGCTCGCATGCCGGGCGTCCCGACCAGCACGTCGTGCACGCGGCCGTCTCGCTCGCGCGGGAGACGAACGCGCGTGCCATCGTCGTGTTCACGCGCAGCGGTGCGTCGGCCGTGCGGCTGTCGAAGGAGCGTCCGCGTGCACGCATCCATGCGTGGAGTCCCGACGTGGCGATCTGTCGGCGTCTTGCGCTGGCGTGGGGCGTGTGCGCACATCGTCTGCCGGCCGGTCGCGGTACGGACGCCGTCGTCGAGCGCGTGACGGCGGGCCTCCGCGACAGCGGTGATCTGGCCCGTGGGGACCGCGCCGTGCTCGTGATGGGGGGCGCGCGGGACCCTGCGGGCGCCACCACGCTCATCAAGCTGCTCACCCTCTAGCGGCCCCAGAGCCCCATTCGCTGGGCGTGGACGACTCGACCGCTTCGACTTGCAAGCGGATCTTCACAAGTTGCCGCTTGCAGCGAGATTGCGAGCGGCGCAGGTCGATAGATGTCTCGGATTGGTGGCAAGGATGCGCAGGGACAAAGACCTGACACAGACGGCTGGACTTGACCTCAAGGGATTAGGGTCGGTCTGCCACTGGGGTGCTGCTGCATCGGCGTGCGAGATACCTGGGGGGGGCGGCTTCGGAGGCCAAGGCCTACGTGAGT
Organism: Planctomycetota bacterium; assembly: GCA_024639415.1. Classification (GTDB taxonomy): domain Bacteria; phylum Planctomycetota; class PLA2; order PLA2; family JAEUHO01; genus JAHEIK01. Next base: position 3,990 of record JAHEIK010000136.1, on the reverse strand, counting down.
CGTCCGTGTGTATCTATGCACTATCCGATGTTGTTGTTGCCCGGTCGGGCGGGAGGGTGCCGGCCGGCGTTTCGCGTCGCGCTTCGCACCAGAACAGGAACCGCATACCAAGGCGAGAAGCCGAGCTGGGGAGTTCGGTGGCTGGGGAGCAACTCGTCGTGGGAACCAGCGGTTGGAGAGTACCCGTCCCCGCGCTATGACGACGTCCGGCCGTGAGGCCGTGCAGACAGTTCCGACCTGTTCTCGCGGGGTGCCTTGTGCACCCCGCCTCCTTTTTTGCCCTCTGCGGGTGGGCGGGGGAGTTCGCGCACGTGAGGCGCCCCACGCCGCCCGAGCGCTGGATGGGGCGGCCATCCGGTCCCGCGCTGCGCGCACGACCTCAGGCAGCCCCTACGCGGGTGCTGACGACGGCCGATCGCCGACGGCCGTGGGATGGGTGACGGGTCGACGACCCTACAGCGGCGCCACGCCGAGCAGCCAGCAGCCGAGGACCGCCAGGCCGAGCCCCGCGAGGAGGCCGCCGCCACCGCGCTTGGGGGCGCCCTCCGTCATGGCGATCAGGCCCATGAACGCGAGTGCAAGGCCGGCAAGGGCCAGCATCACGCCCACGACGCTGCCGATCACGTCCAGGAAGCCACCTGCGGCCAGCACGACGAGCAGCGCGCTCATGACGGCTTGCTCGCGGATGTGAGCCGCGCCTTCAGCTTCGCCCACAGCGCGCTCATCCAGCCGCCGTGGCCACCCTCTTCGCCTGGCCGTGGCAGACCCTCGATCTCGTGCAGGTAGAAGCGGAACCCACTCTGGATCAGGCTCATCGTCGGCACCGCGAGCAGCGCGCCCCAGATGCCGAAGGCGTGCTCACCCGCGAGCAGCGAGAAGATGATGATCACGGGGTGCATGCGCGCATGCGAGCCCATGATCGTGGGGTTGAAGATGTTGGCCTCGAGCACGTGGATCAGCACGATCCAGCCCAGGGCGAACAGTGCGCTGTCCAGTCCCTTCGTCGCGGCCACGAGCACGATCGGGATGGACGACACGATCGTGCCGAACACGGGGATCAGGCTCAGGACAGCGGCCACGGAGGCCAAGGTGAGGGCGTACGGGATACCGAAGATCAACAGGCCGATGTAGGTCAGCACTCCGTTGACGCCGCAGATCACGAGCTGGCCGCGGATGACGCCGGCGAGGCCGTCGTCGACGTACTTCATCAACGTGTGATAGGACGCCTTGTGCCGGGGCGGGGGCAGGCTTGCGAAGAAGCCGGCGATCTCCCTGCGGTCCATGACGATGAATGCGGTGAGCATCAAGATGAGGAAGAACTCGTAGACCGAGAACACCACTTTGCCCGCCACCTTGAGCGCGTTCTTGCCGAGGGTCTCGGGCAGGTCTTCGCGCAGGATCTCTCCCTTCAAGGCAACGTAGTCGCGCAGCAGCGTCGGCTCCACCTCGAAGCCGACGTCCGCGAGGTTGTCCACGATCGGGCTGATGAAGCGGCGCTCGACGAAGTACTCGAGCCCGGTCGCCGCGCCGCCTGCCGTGACGTCCAGGCGTCCGATGGCGGCCAGGGTGATCTCCTCGCCTGCCGTGTCCACGAGCCCCGTGACGTCCTTGAAGGCGGCGGGCTCCGACGTCGCCTCGTCCGCGTGCTTGTGTTCGGGCCCTTCGACGTGCTCGAGCAGCACCGACACCTGGCGCTCCTCCGGCGTCACGCGGATGCGGTAGAGGGTCGCGTACTCAGCGCCGTGGATGAGGAGGCGCGTGTCCTTCGGGATCACGAAGCCGAGTTCGGGTGTGAGCCCGGGAGCCGCGTCGCCGTCCTCGACCTTCGCTACAGGTGGCGCCTTGAGGTTGAACGTGGCCTTGTGGCCTTCTTCCTCGAGCGCGTTGGCCACGGACTGCGACGTCGACTTGATCGTCGTCGCGAGCTTCGTGATGCCGATCCAGCCCAGCAGCGTCAGCCCGCCCAGCACGATGACGTAGAGCGAGACGATCGCCGGGCCGCGGGTCCACTTGAGCCCGAACAGCCGGCTGCGGGTGACCGCGCGGACGATCGGCTCCACGAGGTAGGCGATGTAGATCGCCATGAGGAACGGGAACAGCACGTCGTTGAAGACGATCAGGAGGAGCACGAACACAGCCAGGAAGGCCAGCAGCACGTGTACGTTGCGTCGCTTGCCCGTGGGCGTCGTCGCCCCTCCTGTGCCCTCGGTCTGCTGCGGTTCTTCCTCTGCCATGGTCGGTACGATACGGAGGCGCTCGGGAGGGCGAAAGGCGCCAGCGTGGAACTTCCGGCGTTTGGAAGATCGTCGTGTCGCTGAGTCTTCGCTCCCCGCCTGCGCTCCTGCTCGTTGCCGGCCTGTATGCGGGCCTGCTCGCAGGCACTTTCTGGGCGCCCCTGGCCGCGGCGGAGCCCAAGGACGACCTCCCCGGGAAGGTCAGCGAGCGCGCGCGGCGGGACACGCTGGCCGGCCTCACCTCTCGCTCCGCCGAGGAGCGCCTCGCAGCACTCAGGGATCTGGGCAGCCTCATGTCCGTCGAGCCCCAGGTCGGGGTGGAGGCCTTGTCGCGGCTCAAGGCCGTCCTGCGCCTGCGCGGGCCCGTCGAGCGGGCGCGCGCCCTCGAGCTGCTGGTACGCGTGCCCCACGCCGAGGCACGCGCCCTCTGGTTGGCGCGGATCGACCCTGCCGTCGAGTCACACCACGTGCCGCTCCTGGCTGCCGTCCGCGCCACGCGGCACGTCGCGCACGACCGTGAGGTCCTGCGCCTGCTGCTGGGTGCCGTGCGGGAGAAGCGTGCTTCGCCGGCGCGCCGCGCGCTGCTCCTGGAAGCACTCGGGGCGCTGGAGAGCGTCGCCGTCGACCTCCTGCTCGCCAAGCCGCGGGTGGGGGAGTCCTGGGTCGAGGCCGCGGCGCGCGCGGTGGCTCTCGGACGCAGGCTCTCGCCGCGCTCGATTCCTCCGCTGCTCGAGATCCTGGACCACGACGTGCTCGCGGCCCGCATCCACGCCTGGGAGGCGCTGGTGCGGCTGACCCATCGCACG
>JAHEIK010000136.1:0-940 GCA_024639415.1 Planctomycetota bacterium | reverse complement strand
TTGCCGGCCAAGCCGTCCCCCCCCAAGGCGGGCAAGCGCTACGCCGCGAAGAAGCCCGTGCACGTGCCGCACTACTACGACATCCCGATCCCCAAGCCCGGCAGCCGCGTCGTGTTCTGCATCGACGCGAGCCAAAGCATGTACGGCACGGGGATCGAGCAGGCGCGGCGCGAGCTTGGCAAGACGCTGATGGACATGCCGTCGGCGCACGAGTTCGAGATCATCGTGTTCAACGAGAAGGTGCTCCCGTGGGCGGAGCGTATGGTCCCCGCCCATCCGGTCCTCAAGCACCTGGCGATCCTGCGACTTGCGGAGATCGAGCCCACCAGCTACACGAATCTCTACGGGGCGGTCGAGATGGCCTTCCGCTACGCGGGGCGTGGGAGTCGCTCGGGGGACGAGCCGCCCGTGAAGCTCGACGCGATCTTCCTGCTCTCCGACGGCGCGCCCAACCGCGGCCAGTACCGCAACCACGAGCGCGTCGTGAAACACATCGCCCGCATGAGCAAGGGGGAGATCCCCGTCCACACGGTGGGGGCCGGCGAGGAGGTCTTCCCGCTGCTACGGGCCATCGCCAAGGCGACGGGCGGCACGTTCGTCGACGCGTTCGAGTAGGGCGTGTACGAAAACGCTCCGTGGCGAGCCCGGTGAGCCCGACGCGAATCCGAGTTGGGGCCCGGTGTAGCGAGAGGATCGACGGGCGCAGCAGGAGGGCTCTTCGTACAGGTCCTAGCCGCTACTTGCGCGGATCGAGCTTCCACGTGGTGTTGATCGCGGTGAGGGGGCGGGTCTTGCCGCGCTTGCGCGTCTCTTCCTTCGTCAGGTACTCGAACGTGCAGCCGGGGAAGCGCGCGACCTCTGCGTAGCGCTTCCGCTTGGCCTCGAGGTCTGGATTGGTGCGGGTGAAGCGGCACTTCTCGAACAGGTAGGCCGCGCGGCC
>JAHEIK010000574.1:410-2736 GCA_024639415.1 Planctomycetota bacterium | reverse complement strand
GCCTGGGCTCCGTCACGGACTCGCGGGACTGGCTCGTCCGGGTGCTGGACAGCGAGGCCTTCCTGCGCGCCGCTCTCAAGCGCCGGCTCGCACGCTTCCTCGATTCCGGTGATCTCGCGCGGCGCCTCGGCAAGGGGTTGCAGGCCGTGCGCGCCGGCGGGAAGGCCTGGCGCGAGTTCCTGCAGACCGTGCTGCTCGATCGCAGCTACTTGTCGCGCCGCAGCCTGCGGCCGAAGGGCACGGTGACGTTCCTGCGCAGCCTGTTCATCGATCTGCTCGAGCGCAAGCCGACGAACCGCGAGATGGCGGCGCTGGTCCGTGCCGTGGAGGCGATGGAGGGGGAGAGCGCCGCGTTCGCCGCGCTCGTGCGCATCATGATCGACTCGGGCGAGGCTCCGCTGCCGCTGCTCGTCGACATCTACGACGCACCGCGCTGGCTCGCCGACCGGTTCCTGCGCTACCTGGGCCGGCGTCCGAAGCAGGCGGAGATGAAGGCGTACGGCGAGGTGCTGCTGCATCCGGCCGGTGGTCCGGAGGTGGTGATCCAAGCGTTGCTGACGGGGCCGGAGTACGCGTGTCGATGAAGGTCCTCCGCGCCTCCCTGCTGCTCTGCTGCGTCGCCATCGCGAGCGCGCCCCAGCCCGTGCATGCGCGCGGCGGGAAGAAGGCGGCTGCGCCGGCCTTCCCCGAGCACGTCGTGCTCGTGATCCTCGGCGGCGGCGTGCGGGTGCAGGACATGCTGGACGAGCAGCTCATGCCGACCGTCGCGGCGATGGGCGCGTCCGGTACGGTCGTGAAGAAGGTCGTGTCGGATGCGGCCGACGGCTACGCGGCTGCGGCGCGCATCCTCACGGGCAACGCCGCGGCGGTCAGCGGCTCGAGCAAGCCCCGTCCTGCGCATCCCACGCTCTGCGAGTACGTGCGGGAGTTCTCCGATCTGCCGCGTGAGAAGGTGTGGTTCGTCTCGTTCGAAGGCGACGACCAGCTGCACCTTGCGCACTCCACGCATGAGCAGTACGGCGCCGTGTTCGCGCCGGGCGTGGCGCACGGGCAGGGGCCCTTCGCCCAGCCGCTGGCCGGCTTCCTCGAGGTGCTCGGCCGGCCCGTGCCGATGGAGGCCGAGACGTGGGCGCACCTGCGGCGGCTGCGCCTGCTGAGCCGCCGCGCCGCCAGCGCGTACCTGCCGCCTGAGGTCGGAGCGGGACTGGCGGGTGCGGAGCGCGTGGAGCGGGCGCTCCTACGCGAGCTCGACCGCAAGGCCCTGCTCAATCGGGGGCCGAATCCGCGCGATGAGCAGGCCACGCGGGCGGCGCTCACGGTCCTCGAGGTCCATCGGCCGATCTTGACCGTGGTGCGCTACGGCGAGGCCGAGCAGGGCCAGGCCTCCTACGAGAACTACCGCAAGGTGCTCGCCGCCAACGACGCCGGTCTGGCGCGGCTGCGCAAGGCCGTTGCCGGAGACAAGCGCATGGCCGACCGGACGACCTTCGTGGTGGTGGCCGATCGCGGCCGCAACGAGAAGCCGGATGCCAAGGGACGCCTCGGCGCCGACGACGCGTCCAAGCAGCGGCGGCACGTCGCGGTCGTGATCGACGGTCCCGGACTGGCCCGGCGGCCCCGCCTGAAGGGCCCGCGCTCCATCGATGACCTCGCCCCGACGATCGGCCATCTGCTGGGCTTCGAGACCGAGCACGCCACGGGAGGCGCCTGGCTCGGCCTGCTCGGCACCCGCTAGCCCGCGACCCTTGCGCGGGGCCGATCATGTCCGGTGTCCCGGCGCAGGGCGGCCCGGGCGGCGAACGAGAGACCATCCACCCCCTGCGGTACGATCCAGCCGTCCGCGCCGGTGTTTCCGGCCGGGCACGGAGACGGTCCATGAAGATCACCCTGCCTGAACGTCTCGCGGGTACCCGCGATGCCCTGTTCGTCCTCGAGGTCGAGTTCCCCGTGGCGACGGAGGCGCGCAAGGTCGAGGTCTATACGACCGGTGCGATCGAGGCGCTCGATCTGCGCGGCACCGGCCCCGGGGGCGCCTACGACGTCCCCGTCGGCCTGGAGCGGCTCCACGTCCCGATGCGCGTGACGGAGGACGTCGAGGCCGAGGCCACCGTCAAGGTCACGTGCAGCAGCGGTCCCGACTCGGGCGCGACGGAAGAGCGCACGCTGCTGTTGGAGAAGGGGCCCGTGGGCACGCGCTCCGGATCCGGCGGCAAGCTGGCCGTGGCGGCCGTGCTCGCGCTGGTGCTCGGTGGTGCAGCATGGTGGCTCGGTCCGAAGCTCTTCGGCGGTGACAAGGTGCCGGACGTGAGCCGCATGCCTGAGCGGC
>JAHEIK010000574.1:0-400 GCA_024639415.1 Planctomycetota bacterium | reverse complement strand
TGCAGAAGGCCGAGTACCTGACCCAGATCACCACGGAGGAGGTCGAGGACCGCGCCCTGCACGGCATGGTGCTCCGGACCCTCCCGTCGGCCGGGACCAGCAAGGCCAAGGGCAGCAAGATCGAGATCGTCGTCGGCACGCTCGCCGACGTGAGCGTGAAGGTGGACTCCGTCGTCGGCCAGACCCTGGATGCCGCCGAGGCCGCCTTGCGGGCGGCAGGCTTCCAGCCCGTGGCCCAGTACGTAGACGCCGAGCCGGGGGATACGCCCGGTCGCATCAAGAGCCAGTCCCCGGCCGGGGGGACGCCGCTCGAGCGCGGCCGCGAGGTGGAGTTGTTCGTGGCTCGCGAGCCGGCCGTGACGCCGATGCCCGACCAGCCGACGCCCGACCAGCCGACGCC
>JAHEIK010000573.1 GCA_024639415.1 Planctomycetota bacterium | reverse complement strand
CAGGGCACGCCAGAACGAGCGCAGGAAGCGCTGTTCGTGGGTGTCGGCGGGGGGCGTCTGGTTTGCCATGGTCTCGGCCGGGGTGGATCCGCAACCCGGATCTGGCGAGCTTGTATCAAGAGAGGCGCGCAGGCAGCGCTCCCATCCCGGGAGTGCTGCCTATACTCCGTGGGATCCACCCGCCTTGGAGGTTCGGACCGACCATGAACGCCCGCAAGACGCTGACCGCCCTTTTCCTTGCCCTGCCGCTGGCCGCAGCGGCCCTTCTCGATGCACCGGACGCCCGCGGCGACGCCACGGCGGACAAGGCCCTGGAAGCGGCGGTGAAGCGCGGGGCGGCCCTCTGGAAGAAGAGCTGGCGGCGTGGGGCGAAGGGCTGCTTCGCCTGCCACACCCGGGGGCCGAACAAGATGACCGGCCGGCGCGTGGCCGCCTACCCGAAGTACGACAAGGCTTTGGGCAAGGTCGTGAGCGCGCCGCAGAAGATCAACAACATGATCAAGACGAAGAGTGGCGGGAAGATGCTCGAGCTGGGCAGCGACGACATGAACGCGTTGGTGGCGTACATGAAGACGCTCAAGTAGCCGTTGGCTACTTGAGCCCCGTAACCGTAGCCGTTCCCGTGTCCGTACCCGACGTGCCCCGATCCCGTACCCGTCTCCCGCGCCCCTGGGCTTCCGCCGCCCAAGCCCCAGGCCACCTCAACCTCAGCCCCGGCCGGTGACGGTTACGGTTACGGTTACGGGCAGAGGCGGTACGATCCTCCGTTCCCCCCTCGGAGGCCCAGCCCGTGTTCAAGACCGCCTGCATCGCTGCGCTGCGCGAGGTCCTCGGTGACGACGCCGCCGATCTGGATCTCGGCGCGCTCCTGAGTCCGCCGCCGAAGGTCGAGATGGGGGACCTGGCGTTTCCCTGCTTCCCCCTCGCGAAGATCCGTCGGGCCGCGCCCCCCAAGATCGCGGCGGAGCTGGCCGCCGCCATGTCGGCCGGGGGTCCCATCGCCGAGGTGAAGGCGCTCGGGCCCTACGTGAACTTCTTCGCCGACCCCGCCGCGATGCTCGCGGGTCTGCACGACGGTCTCGCGGACGGCAGCTTCGTCGGCGCCTGCCGGAGCGAGGCGCCCAAGCGGGTCATGATCGAGTTCAGCCAGCCGAACACGCACAAGGTCTTCCACGTCGGCCACCTGCGCAACGTCTCGGTCGGTGACGCGCTCGTGCGCGTGCTGCGCGCGCGCGGCCACGACGTCGTCGCGGCCAACTACTACGGCGACTTCGGGATCGACGTTGCCAAGTGCCTCTGGTGGCTCGGACGCCACGCGCAGGAGGAGCCGCCGGCCGAGGGCCGCACCGCCTGGCTCGGGGATGCCTACACCGCCGCGACGCTGGCGGTGGAGGAGGCGGAGGCCAAGGGCAAGGAGGCCGGCGACGCCGTCAAGGCCTCCATTCGCGAGGTCCTCACCGGGATGGAGGAGGGCGAGCCCGAGATCACGGCGCGCTACCGCGAGACGCGCCAGTGGTGCCTGGACGAGTTCGCTGACATCTACGGCTGGCTCGGCGTCACGTTCGACACCGACTTCTTCGAGTCCGAGTTGGAGGCGGCCGGCAACAAGGTCGTGGATGACGGCCTGGCCGAGGGCGTGTTCGTCGAGAGTCAGGGCGCGATCATCAGCGACCTGGAGAGCGACAGCCTGCCTGTCGCGCTCGTGCGCAAGAGCGACGGCTCGAGCCTCTACATGACCTGGGATCTGGCCCTGGCGCGCCGCAAGTTCGACGAGTTCAACGTCGAGCAGTCGATCTACGTCGTCGGCTCCGAGCAGACGCTGCACTTCAAGCAGCTCTTCGCGACGCTGGGCAAGATGGGCTACGAGCGGGCGAAGGACTGCCGCCATGTGTCCTACGAGCTCGTGATGCTGCCCGAGGGCAAGATGTCGAGCCGTAAGGGGACGGCGATCCCGTTCCACCAGTTGCGGACGCGCGTCCTCGACGCGATCCGCGCCAAGATGGCCGAGGCCGGCAGCGCGATCGACGAGGCCGCCGCCAACAAGATCGCCATCGCCTGCCTCAAGTACGGCATGCTGCACGTGGGCAACACGCGCAGCGTGATCTTCGACATCGAGGACTGGACGAACCCCGAGGGCGATACCGGGGCTTACCTGCTCTACTCGCTCGCGCGCATCGCCGGCATCCAGCGCAAGGCGGGGGAGGGTGTCGATCTGGGCGCGGACGTGCCTGCAGACAGCGGCTTCGGCGTCGAGGCCGAGCGCGGGTTGCTGAACCACCTGACGGCGTTCCCGCAGATCGTGAAGCGCGTCGAGGACACGTGCGACCCGTCCGTGCTCGCGAACTACGTCTACGAAGGCGCCAAGCGCTTCTCGCGCTTCTACTCGGAGTGCCCGGTCCTCAAGGCCGAGCCGGCCCTGAAGCTGGCGCGCCTGAAGCTCGCCGCGTGCACGCAGCGCGTGTTCACCGAGGCCTTGTCGCTGCTGGGCATCGACGCGGTCGAGTCGATGTGACACGGGGCATGTAGGGGCGACCGTAGGGGCGACCGTAGGGGCGACCTGAGCGAGACACCGGAGGTGTCGAAGCGCAATGGTCGCCCGACCCGTGCGTTGTCATGGGCCCGTACGCAGGCACGGGCAGAGGCAGAGGCGCATGCCCGTTCCCGGGGGCTGCGATTGCCGCCCACCCGGTCACGGCTTGCGCACCAACTTCACCTCGAGCTTCGCCGGTTCGTCCGGGCT
>JAHEIK010000135.1 GCA_024639415.1 Planctomycetota bacterium | reverse complement strand
GAGATCGGCAAGGCGCCGCGCAGGGTGAACCATACCGCGTGAGTGGCCACGACGCGCCGCACGCCGATCGCGACGAACACCAGCAGCACGCCACCACGCAAGTACGGATCCAGCGCGCTGCCGGCCCCGGCACTACCGGTCAGCAGCAGGCCTCCAATGACGAGTGCGAGGAACGCGCCCGCCGCGAGCAACCAACCCTGCAGGAGCCTGAACTCGAGGCGGAGGATGGCGAGGATCGCCTTCACCGCGCGCCTCGCAGCACGTCGACGAAGAAGTCCTCCAGCGCCAGCGCGCGCTCCTGCACGACGCGACCGCCGAGGTCGTCCTCGACGATCTGGCGAGCCCGCGCAGGATCGGTGAAGAAGGTCATGGCCACGCGGTCCCCGGCCTTGCGCGCGGCGAGCACCTCCTCGGGGCCCCGTGCCTGTTCCCGCGTGACGCCTTCGACGAGCAGTTGCACGGCGCCCTCGCGCAGCTCGGCGGCGCTGCGGTCGAGGATGACGTGCCCACGACGCATGAAGGCGATGCGGTCGGCGAGGCGCTCGACCTGATCGAGATGGTGCGAGGAGAGCAGCACCGTCGTGCCGCCCTCGCCGAGGATCTCGATCACGCTCTCCATGAACGTGCGCCGCATGAGGGGGTCCAACCCGCCGGCCGGCTCGTCCAGCACGAGCAGGCGTGGCCGGTGGACGATGGCTCCCAGCAGTGCGACCTGCCTGCGCTGGCCGTGGGACATGCGGCCCATGACGCGGTCCAGCGGCAGCTCGAGCTCGTCGGCGAACGCCTCGGCACGTTCCTGATCCCACGACGGATACAGGCTCCCGAAGAACGAGAACATGTCGCACGGGCGCAGCCCCAGCGGCATCGTCATGTCCTCTGCAACGTAGCCGATCTGCTCCTTCACCTCGATCGCATGCTCGCGCGGATCCTCGCCCAGGGTCAGCACGCTGCCGGAGTCGGGCCTGAGCATGCCCATCACGAGCCGCAGCGTGGTGGTCTTGCCGGCGCCGTTGGGACCGATCAGGGCGCAGCACGTCCCCGGCTCGACGTCGAGGTCGACGTGCATCACGCCGATGCCCTTGTCGAAGATGCGCGTGACGTCCTGCAGCCTGATGACGGACTCGGTGCTCATCGCCCCCCCCTCTCCTTCGCTTCCCGCCACAGCTCGCGCAGCCGGCGCGCCAGCTCCCGCTCGCCCAGATCCAGCGCACGCGCGTGGCGGATCACGGCCCGAATGCGCGCGTCGAGCTCCTCGTCGGCGTTCTCGCGCGCATCGGTCCCCGGCGCCTGCACGAACGTGCCGGTGCCGCGGCGCGTGAGGACCATGCCCTCCTGCTCCAGCACGTCGTAGGCACGCTTCACGGTCAGGGGTGCTACGACGACGTCGCGGGCCAGATCCCGATGGGACGGCAGCTGGTCGCCGTCACTGAGGACGCCCGAAGCGATGGCGGCCTTCACCTGCTCGACGATCTGGCGGTAGATCGGGAGCGCGTCACCCGGCGCGACGGAGATCAGGAACTTCGAGACCATGTGATATATATCTGTATATCACAAGCTGGCGGTCCGGACCAGTGGCGATCCGGACCGGCGCGGCTCGGTGGCGTCTTGACGGAAGACAGAGCGCTCCCAGGGCACGGGCTGCTGCCCCGTCGCGAAGCCTACTGGTCGTGCTTGAAGCGGATCGTCCAGCGGTCGATGTACGGGCCCGGATCCGTGAGGGACAGGCCGTCGCGCAGGACGAACGTCAAGCGCAACTGGACGTACTCACAGCCGTTGAGGTTGTCGATGCCCGCGGGCAGGGTGTTGTCCAGCGGTCGATCGGAGGGCGGAACCTGCCCGGGCACCCACGTCGGTCGCAGCTGATCGACCGCGCTCATGAAGTACCCGACGGTGCGCCAGCCTGTGGCCGTGGCCAGGTTCGCCTCGCCACTGGGCGTGATCTGGTAGCCCTGAACCTCGAGGATGATCTGCGTGGCGCCCGGATCGGCCGCCGCCTCGGGGATGCCGGCGATGAAGTCCTCGAGGCCGCCGTAGACCTGGGACGGATCCTCGAACGTCGGGTTGAACGCGCCCACAAGGACGAGATCCGACACGGCCCGCGATTGGCGCCCGCCGCTGGAGAAGCGCGCGAGGTTGAAGGAACCGCGGAAGAAGCCCAGCTCACCCTCCTGAGGGGAGATGTCCGCGTTCTGCAGACCCGAGATCACGCCGTTGGAGTCCTCGAGGACGATCCGACCGGCCGCGCCGTCACCACCGTCGTTGCGCTGCCCAGCCGTGCCCTGCGGGCAGGTCGGCCCTGCGCCGCCGGTTCCGCCGACCCCACCGGAAGCCCAGATCTCGGAGCTGGCGATGTCGATGTCGCCGGACGTCAGCAGGCGAATGCCGCCACCCGAGCCACCACCGCCACCACCGGCCGAGCCGGTGTCGCAGAAGTACGAGTTGCCGCCGTTGCCGCCACGCCCGCCGCGGGCGTCGATGCGACCGCGGATGGTGATGTTCGAGCTGCTGGTGATGTCGACGAAGCCGCCGCCACCGCCGCCACCGCCACCGCTCGCCTGGGTGCCGGCGTAGGCGCCGGTGTTCGTGTACGAGGGGAAGGCCTGGTAGCCACCCGCGCCGCCGCCGGAGCCGGCGGACGGCAGGAACATCGTGGGATCCGACTCGTCGTAGGGGTCACCGCCGCCGCCGCGCGCGGGAGCAGACAGCACGCCGTTCCCGCTGGCCTCGACGAAGGCCGTTCCGGCCTGCCCGATACCACCGTGGCCCGCGCCGCCGCCGCCGGCTCCGCACGAGGTCGCGACGTACGGGCTACCGCCGTTGGGCGGGGCCAACCCGCCGTGCCACGCTGCGGCGTTGCCTTCACCGGCGCCGATGCCTCCTTGGCCCGGCCAGTCGGGACTGCCAACGCCCACAAAGCCGTCTCCGCCATAGGAGTCGAGGTCTGCCGTGAACGGGGTCGTGATCGGCCATGAAGCGGTGCTGCCGCCCTGGCTCTCGAGGGGATCCTGCGAGTCGCCGCCGTGGCCACCGCCGGCCACGCCGCGGCCGCCGCCCACGCCACCGGGCCACGTTCCACTCGACGTCGTTGTCGACTTCCCGTTCGTGCCGGCTCCGCCGCTGAGAACGAGGCTGCCGCCCGACTCGATCAAGACAGGGCCGGCCACGAGGATGATGATCGGGTTCACGCCGGAGACGGACACCGTCACGCCCGAGGGGATCGTGAAACTGGCGAACTCGAACACCACGGCCGTCGACCCGTCGACGCTGTTCGGACAGGTGTTCAGCGTGGCGCCGCTGTCGAGGACCAGATCCGCGACCGGGAAGAAGTCATCGATGATCCCGTCGTTGAGGTCGCGCATGGTCGAGCAAGCCGGCGGAAGCTGAGGCCGGGAAGGCGTCGTCATCGGATCGGTCCCGCCGTTGTCCCCATCTCCAGAGAACACGAGGAAGCCCTGCGCCTTGCTGCGAGCGCGCGCCGTGTTGATCTCGGCAGTGCTCTCGGCAGCGAGGTAGGGCGTCTCGCCCTCGTTCTCGACGACGTACGCATCGTTCTGCTCGGGCAGATTCTCGGTCGTGAACGACATCGTGAACGGAGTCAGCGGAGAAGCGCGCAAGTCTGTGATGTCACCCGAGACGCTCAAGACGAGCAGTGCGTTCTCGGGGAACTTCCCGAAGACCGGCACGATGCGGATCTGCGTCCCCGTCGAGGTCTGGTCCAGGAGGATCTCTGCGGGGATGCGCTGCACCGGCACGACGGCTGCACCGTTGGCACCCCAGGTGGTCGGATCCGCGGGGGCTTGATCCTCGACCGGGTCGAAGCCGCTCAGCTTGCCGCTGGCCGCACCGCCCGTGAAGGTGTTGATGTCACCGATCTCGTGCATATCGAGTCGCACGGAGGTTCCCGAGACCGTGCACGGATCGAGATTCTCGGAGATCTCCAGGACGATCTCGTTTCCGGTCAGCACGGGTACGGCGGCCATGCCGTTGCTCGGCGAAGCAGAGAGGATCTCGGGACGCACTCCCGGGATCTGATCGTCATACAACGACGGGTCCGTCTCCTCGAGCGTCGTGAAGTCCAAGCTGAGCGTCCGCTCGAGCGGCTGTCCGCGGGAGTTGCGGATGGAGAACTCCTCCGGGTGACCGACGAGCGTGATCCGGTACAGCGTGCCCGGCTGGAAGCCGCTGTCGCTCAGGTCGCACATGTTGGGAACCTGCGGCTCGAAGAAGATGCGCCTGCCCTCGACGCGCAGCGTGCCGGGGGGCGAGAAGCCGAACGCCGAGCCCTCGCGGACCTGAACGGAAGCCGAGTTGACCGTCGCAGGATCGAGTTGCTCACTGAACACGAACTCCAACGTCCGGTTCAACGCGACCGTATCCGTCGCTTCCTGATTGAAGCGCTCGAGTACGAGTCCTTGGCCCGAGCCATCCGGTCCGGCACCGCCACCCGCACCGCCGCAGGAAGCGAGATGGATCGCAAGTACACAGAACACGCTCAGCGTGAGAACGCCGCGAAGAGTGGGTTGCATAGCGCCTCCTAGCGGATCCCTGCCCCACGCGGGAGCAGCGGAGCAAGGTGGCCGCATCCAGATCACTCAGTCGTACAGGCTCTAGTGTGGCGAATTCTGCAGGAGATCCAAGCCTCCGAATCTCGAGGCGGTACCTAGTTCCCCGCAATTCGGCATGCAAGTGGCAACGTGGATCCCGGAATGCCGGGAATTGTGCCCCACGGCCACGGCGCTCGCCGCAGCGATTCCAGCGAACCAGCGAACGACGCGCCTTCCTGAACCGCGCCGGGGAGGGGCCGTTTGCCCTGACATGAGGCGCACGTACCGCCGCCAGGGTCAGACTGCGCCGCAGGGTGCGGGCCCCACGATCGCTGCTACGGCCACTGTCGCGGTCCTGGCCATCAGCCTGTTCTGCATCGCTCGCCCGGCACGGGGCGTCGCCCGCGCGAGCACACTGCCACCCGCTGCAACGCTGCTTGTCGACCTGCATTCGCATCTGCCTCGAGCGCAACTCGGAGACTGGCGCGACGGCCCCGGCCGGGACGAACGTGGGCAGAGTTATGAACAGTGGAAAGCCTCGGACCCGCGCACGGCGCGCGGCCGGAGGAAGACCCTGTATATCGTCGTCCTCGGTGGACTGGACGAAGAGCGCCGCCAGATCGTGGAGCACACGATCACGTTCCTCGGTCTCTACTTCGGCATCGCCGTCGAGCGACTCGAACCAGTCGCTATCGACGACGACTGGCCCGCGGCGCAGCGGCGGGCCATGAGCGACGGCAGCACGCAGTTGCGAACCCAGCACATCCTCCGCCGCGTGCTCGCTCCACGGCTGCCTGACGACGCTGCCGCGCTGCTGGCGCTCACGGCCCACGACTTGTGGCCCGGCGCCGGCTGGAACTTCGTCTTCGGCATGGCCTCACTGCGCGAGCGCGTGGGCGTGTGGTCGATCGCACGCTTCGGCGATCCGGGGCGCAGCGAGGCGAGCCGCATCCGCTGCCTCCGGCGCACGCTCAAGGTCGCCACACACGAGACGGGACACATGTTCGGCATGGAGCACTGCCTGGCCTTCGCCTGCAACATGTGCGGCTCGAACACGCTGGACGAGACGGATCGCCACCCGCTCTGGCTCTGCCCGGAGTGCCTCCCCAAGCTGTGGGATGCCACGGGCGTCCATCCGGCCAAGCGCTTTGCACGCCTCGCCGCGTTCGCACGAGACGCGGGGCTGCACGCGGAGGCCGCGTTCTATGCCGCCTCGCGCGACCGACTCACGAAGCCCTAGTCGCGCCGGATGAGGGGGATCGCCGCGCGGGGAATGCGGCGGACGCGGGCGCTCTCCGCGCGCTCGTGGACGAGGCGGGCGAGGCGGTGGATCCCGTCGAGGATCACGAAGCGCTCGCCCGTCCACATCAGCTCGAGCGGGTAGCGCGTGTCGGCCCCGAGCATGCGCTCCGTGTGGAAGGCGTGGCTGACGGGATCCTTGAGGACGGCGCGCGGGTGCAGATCGAAGCGCGGCTCGCCCCGGACGGTCGACCAGATGGGAATGTCCAGATGCCAGGCCAGATCGCGCACGGGCACGACGCCGACGGGCACGTCGAGCGCCCAGATCCGCTCGTTGCTCCAGTTGAAGTCGAAGTAGTAGCCGCGCATCTCCGGGGGAATCTCAGGACGCACCATCGGGGGATCCTACGAACGGGGACCGCCACTCCCGTCCCAGGTGCCTTCGCAAGGCCCAAGCCGGTAGGATCTCACTCCCATGACCGGCACCACATCCGACCCGCTCCCCCACCTAGGCCCCGTGGACCACATCGGCATCGCCGTCGCGGACCTCGAAGAGAGCAAGCGCCTTTATGGCGAGGTCTTCGGACTGCGGCTCGTGTTCGAAGAAGAGGTGGTCACCGAGCGCGTGAAGGTCGCGGCCTACGACGGCGGCGGCATGCGCCTCGAGCTCCTGTGCTCCACGGATCCCGACGGCCCCATCGGCCGCTTCGTCGCCAAGCGCGGCCAGGGCATCCATCACGTCTGCTACCGCGTCGACGACGTCGCGGCGGTCCTCGCCCACCTGCAGGCCCAGGGCTTGCGCACGCTGGACGACGCGCCGCGCCCGGGCGCGGGCGGCTGCCAGGTGGCGTTCATCCATCCCAAGTCGGCCGGCGGTGTGCTGGTCGAGATCTCCCAGCCGCCGGCGGAGGGCGGGCACGCATGAGCAACGGCGAAGATCCCAGGATCGAAGAGCTGCGCGAGCGCCGCGAGGCCGCCCAGCTCGGCGGCGGCGCCGCCGCGATCCAGAAGCAGCACGACCGCGGCAAGCTGACTGCGCGTGAGCGCGTCGACCTGTTCGTCGACGAAGGCACGTTCGAGGAGATGGACCCGTTCAAGGTCCACCGCTGCCGCGACTTCGGCATGGAGCAGCGCACCTACCCCGGCGACGGCGTCATCACCGGCCTCGGCCGCGTGAACGGCCGCGTCACCGCGATCTTCGCCCAGGACTTCACGGTGTTCGGCGGCTCCCTCTCGGGCGCCAACGCCGAGAAGGTCTGCAAGCTGATGGACACCGCGATGAAGCTCGGGTGCCCGCTCATCGGCCTGAACGACTCCGGCGGCGCGCGCATCCAGGAAGGCGTCGTGTCCCTCGGCGGCTACGCGGACATCTTCCTGCGCAACACGCTGGCCTCGGGTGTCGTGCCGCAACTCTCGGCCGTCATGGGCCCCTGCGCCGGCGGCGCGGTGTACTCCCCCGCCATCACCGACTTCATCGTGATGGTCGAGAAGACGTCCTACATGTACGTCACGGGCCCCGCGGTCGTGAAGACCGTGACGCACGAAGAAGTGACCCACGAGGACCTGGGCGGCGCCTCCGCGCACTCGGAGAAGTCCGGCGTCGCGCACTTCCGTGTTCCGGAGGACGCCTCGGCGCTGGCGCTGCTCAAGCGCCTGCTGGCCTTCCTGCCCCAGAACAACACGGAGATGCCGCCGCCCGGCCCGGGCACCGACGATCCGAACCGCACCGAGGAACGCCTCAACGCGATCGTTCCGGCCGATCCGAACAAGCCCTACGACATCCGCGAGGTCGTGCGCCTCATCGTGGACGACGGCGACTTCCTCGAAGTGCACGAGCACTACGCGGAGAACATCGTCGTCGGCTTCGCTCACCTGGGCGGTCGCACGGTCGGCATCATCGGCAACCAGCCACAGGTGCTCGCCGGCTGCCTCGATGTCGCAGCATCACTGAAGGGCGCACGCTTCGTGCGCTTCTGCGACTGTTTCAACATCCCCCTGGTGACCTTCGAGGACGTCCCCGGCTTCCTGCCCGGCACGGACCAGGAGTGGAACGGGATCATCAAGCACGGCGCCAAGCTGCTCTATGCCTACTGCGAAGCGACGGTGCCCAAGCTCACCGTCATCACGCGCAAGGCCTACGGGGGCGCGTACGACGTCATGTCGAGCAAGCACATCCGCGGCGACTACAACGTCGCGTGGCCCACGGCCGAAGTCGCCGTGATGGGCGCCAAGGGCGCCGTCGAGATCATCTTCCGCAAGCAGATCGCTGCCGCCGACGATCCCGTCGCCGAGGAGGCGAAGCTCGAAGCGGACTACAAGGAGCGCTTCGCCAATCCCTACGTCGCAGCGGAACGCGGCTTCCTCGACGACGTCATCGAGCCGCGGATGACCCGTCCGCGTCTGATTGCCGCGCTCTCGCTGTTCGAGACCAAGCGCGACCGCAACCCGCCCAAGAAGCACGGGAACATCCCGCTGTGAGTGCACCTCGGCCGATCAAGAAGTTGCTCATCGCCAACCGCGGCGAGATCGCCATGCGCGTCATCCGCGCCGCGCACGAGCACGGCATGTCCAGCGTCGCGGTCTACTCCGACGCCGACCGCACCTCGCTGCACGTGCGCGGTGCCCACGAGGCCTACCGGCTGGGACCGCCCCCGCCGGGTGAGTCCTACCTGCGGATCGACAAGATCCTCGCCGCCGCCAAGGCGAGCGGTGCCGACGCCGTCCATCCGGGCTACGGCTTCCTGGCCGAGAGCGCGGAGTTCGTCGAGGCCGTCGAGGCCGCGGGGCTCATCTACGTCGGGCCGTCGGCGGCGGCCATCCGCTCGATGGGCGACAAGATCTCGGCGCGCGCGACCGTAGGCGCTTCCGGCGTGCCGCTGGTTCCGGGCGCGAACCTGGAAGAGGGTGCGTCGCCGGACGCCATCCGCGCCACGGCCGAGTCGGTGGGCTTCCCGCTGCTGGTCAAGGCTTCGGCCGGCGGCGGCGGCAAGGGCATGCGCCTCGTACGCGAGGCGAGCGAAGTGGCCGACGCAATCGCCCGTGCTTCGGGCGAGGCGCAGACGGCCTTCGGCGACGGCACGGTCTACCTCGAGCGC
>JAHEIK010000572.1:1850-2748 GCA_024639415.1 Planctomycetota bacterium | reverse complement strand
CTACGTCTACTACCAGACTCTTGGTGGGTGGACGCTCGGCACCGTGCACGTGCACCTTGCGACCGACGTGAGCGGCGTACCGCACAACAAGGGCGGTCCGATCCCCGGGCAGTTCGACTACCAGCGCGAGGTCGCGCCCGGCGCCTGGCAGGCCGAGCTTGCGATCCCCAAGTCCGCCGTGCCTGGCTGCGAGTTCATCGTCCTGGCGCACGCGGAGACGTACGGTCCGGGGAGCTCTGAGCCCACCGATTGCACGATCGAGTTGCCCCTCGGCATCGTCACCGCGTGCCCGAGCACGTTCGGCGACGATGATCCGTCCTACCTCATCCACACGCTCAGCGGTGCAGGCGCACTCGACGGCATCTACGATGGTTGGTGCGTCGACTACACCGGCGGCGTCAGCACGGCCTGCTTCGACGTCACGCTGATCTCGAGCCTCTCGGCCGACAACGACGTGATCCCCATGCCCGAGAACTGGGACCTGATCAACTACCTGCTCAATCGCGTTGCCTACTGGCGTGACGGTCAGGGTGCGACGCTGTACGACCTGCAGTGGGTCTTCTGGCAGCTTTCGGACGGGGTCGACGAGACCCTCTTCGCGACGGATCAGGCCCTCGCTGACGCCATCCTGGCCGACGTGCTCGCCAACGGCGAAGGCTTCGTGCCGGGGCACGGCGAGTACGTGGGCGTGGCTGTGGTGCACGCTGATCCCGACGCTCAGGAAACCGTGATTCCCGTGCTGCTCGACTGCCCGCCCGAGGGCGGTGAGGAGACGGCCTGGGCCGGTGACCTGGACTTCCCCGGCAAGAACTGGGCGCTCTACTTCGAGTGTGGCCGCTGCCCCTAGAGGCGCGCATACACGCGAATGAACCCTTCGGAGGGCGCCGCGAGCAACCGC
>JAHEIK010000572.1:0-1840 GCA_024639415.1 Planctomycetota bacterium | reverse complement strand
CCGGCAAGAACTGGGCGCTCTACTTCGAGTGCGCGGACTGCCCGTAGGACGGGTTCAGCACCCGACGCTCTTCGAGGGGCGCCGCAGGCCATGGCCTGCGGCGCCTCTCTTCGTTTGTGCAGCACGCGTGTGTTCAGTTCGCGCAACGTACAGGACGCAAACCGTCGGCGGATTCGGACGGCGAGGCGCAACGAATGGGGCCTCACGGCGCGGCACGCCGTTTGTGTATGCCCCGTCAGCAATGAACGCGAGTTGATGGCCGCACCTCCGCGCGAGGTGGGCTGGTAGGAGTCGAGAAGTGAAGTACTGGAAGAACATGGCCCTGGCCGCGGTCCTCATGGCGGCCGTGGCGCTGCCCATGAAGGGTGCGCTGGCGACCGGGACGACCAACACGGATGACTGTTCGCTCGACGTGCCGGCCGGCATTGTCGAAGTCTGCGTCGATCTCGGAGACGTCTCCTACCTGAAGCATCTGCTGACGGGCGCGGGCGACCTCGACGGCCTCTACGAGGCCTGGTGCGTGGACGTGCCCGGGGGCATCAGCGTCGACTGCTACGACGTGAACCTGGTCTCGAGCCTCGACGACGTCTTCAACGACGTGATCGGCGCGCCCGAGAACTGGGACCTGATCAACTACCTGCTCAACAAGGTCCCGGAATACCGCAGCGTCCATGGCGCGAGTCGCTACGACCTGCAGTGGGTCTTCTGGATTCTCTCGAGCCCCGCGACGCCTCCCGGCGACCTGCCCGACGACCAGACGCTGGCCGACTTGATCCTCGACGAGGTACGCGCCAACGGCGAGGGCTTCGTCCCCGCCAATGGCCAGGTCGCAGCCGTCGCCGTCGTGCACGCCGACCGCTCGCTGCAGGAGACCATCATCCCCGTCCGCATCGTCTGCACGCCGTGCACGACCTGCACAGAGTGCAAGCCCTGTGACGGCAAGGTCACCAAGCTCACGCTGCGCTACGACGGGGCCGACACGGTCGACGTCGCCGTCACGCAGAAGAAGGACGGCGAGACGATCTTCGCAGCGCCGGTCGCCGGCGGCGAGAGCTTCACGTTCTCCGGCAAGTGGAAGTTCGGCACCATGGGCACCGAGATCACGGTCGCCTGGGGCGGTCAGAGCGTCCAGATCCACACCAGCTGCTCGCAGCCGATCGGTCCGGGCCTCGTGTTCGGTGACTTCACCGTCATCTCCGGCGAGAGCCGCAACGGCGGCCTCCTCTGCAAGCCGGACGATCAGCCGAAGTGCGACAAGTCGGGCAAGAGCGACAAGAGCGGCAAGTCGGGCAAGAGCGGTATGAGCGGCAAGTCCGACAAGAGCGGCAAGTCGGGCAAGAGCGGCATGAGCTGCAAGTCCGGCAAGAGCGACAAGTCCAGCAAGAGCAGTAAGCACCGCAAGTACAGCAAGCGCTGCCGCTAGGGGCAGTCCCACAGCCGGCGCGGCTGCGTGAGTCCCCGACGTACACGTAGGTGAGGATCGCGACCGCCGGCCGCCAGCCGGGCCGCTTCCAGACCCAACTTGGGCATGGAGCGGCCCGCGCTCGCAGCCAGGAGCCGGGCGCCGCAAGGACGACCGGATCGTCTCACGCCAAGCGGGCCCGCCCCCGCCCGCATGGCGGTAGGCTGCGCACGGAGCCCGGGTGCTCCGTCCAGGATGTACCACATGCCGGCCCTTGCAGTCTCCGTCGTCGTTCCGACCTTCAACCGGGTCGACATGCTGCCGCGCGCGCTCGCGTCGGCGCTGGAGCAGGTGCGTCCAGACGATGAGATCATCGTCGTCGACGACGGCTCCACCGACGGCACGGCTGCGCTGCTTGCCACGTACGATGCACCCATA
>JAHEIK010000571.1:434-2750 GCA_024639415.1 Planctomycetota bacterium | reverse complement strand
AGGCGCGGGAGGACTTCGAGAAGGCCGAGAAGTCCATGGACGACTTCCGCGCCGATGGTGCGCGGCTGACCGTGAAGGCGCCCATGGCGGGCCATGCCGTCCGCGGCACGTTCTCCGGCGGCTCTTGGAGGAGCCTGGGGGACGCCGAGGACTACGAGCCCGGCAAGAAGGGCTTCAAGGCGAAGCAGACGCTCTACACCGTCGTCGACGAGGCGAAACTGCGGGTGAAGAGCACGATCGGGGAAGGCGACCTGGCGTACGTGAAGGCCGGCATGCCGGCCACGGTGAAGACGGTCGCGACCGGCAAGCAGGCGTTCGAGGCCGAGGTCGCGGTCGTTGCCCGCTACGGCACGAGCGGCAAGTACGCCGTGACGTTGCGTCTGAAGGGCAGCGATCCGCTACTGCGTTCCGGTCTCGGCTGCTCCGTGGAGATCCCCAAGGCTGCGGGCGAGGACGTGCTGACCGTCCCGGTGGGCTGCATCCTGAAGGACAAGCAGGGCAGCTTCGTCTTCGTGACCAGCGAGGACGACGAGCCCGTCAAGACGGCGGTGAAGACGGGCCGCAAGGCCGGCGGCCGCATCGTGATCGAAGACGGCGTCAAGGCCGGCCAGCGCCTGCTGGCCACCCCGCCCAAGGCCAAGTGATCGCGATCCCATGCAGCGTGCGCACCGCCTGCTGAGCTGTCTTCTGCTGTCTGCCCTCGTGGTCCTGGGCGCGCGCTCCCTGTGCGCCGAGGAGCCCGGGCAGCCGTCAGCGGCTGCCGAGAAGGTGACGCGCGCCGCTGCCAACGAGCAGTCCGAAGCGGAACTCGACAAGCAGATCGACGTGGCGATCAGGAGAGGCGTGGCGCATCTCCTGGCGACGCAGCGCAAGGACGGCTCCTGGGGTGGTCCGGCGCCCAACCTGCACATCGACATCTTCGCGCCGAAGCCGGGCAGCAACCGGGCCTTCACCGTCGGCGCCTCGGCTCTCGCCCTCTCCGCCCTCATCGAGGTCGGTGGCGAGTCCGAGCAGGTTCGCGCTGCGATCAAGAAGGGCACCAACTACCTGCTGCGGCGCCATGGCGTGCGTCGCCAGCGCGCCAACACCCTCTACAACGTCTGGTCGCACATGTACTCGCTCGAGGCCTTCGCCCGGCTGCTGGCGAAGGAGACACGCCCCGAGCCTCGCAAGCGTCTGCTCAAGGCCTCCCAGAGCTGCGTCGCATGGCTCGAGCGCATGGAGTTCGTGGAAGGCGGCTGGGGCTACTTCAACTTCGGCATCAAGACGCGCGATCCGGGACCCGGCTCAACCTCGTTCACATCCGCTTCGGGTGTCGTGGCGCTGGAGATGGCCAAGCGTCAGGGTGTCGAGGTGCCGGCCAAGCTGGTGAAGAAGGCCAACAAGCTGATCCGCACGTGTGCGATTCCCGGAGGCTCGTTCGCCTACAGCTTCGGCACCCGTCTCTGGGCAACGCACGGCCAGAACGGCAACATCAATCGCACGAAGGGCAGCCTCGCGCGGACCCCCGCCTGCCTGCTGGCGCTTTCGCTCGCCGGCGAGGAGGTCGATCCGCAGCGCTACACCCAAGCGCTCGACGAGCTGGAGCAGCACGGCAAGTTCCTGTTGCTCGCGCGCAAGTACCCCAGGCCGCACGAGACCTGGTACCAGAACTCGGGCTACTTCTGCTTCTACGGCTACTACTACGCGGCCATGCTGATCGAGTACACGCCTGCGAAGCGCCACGCCGAGTACCGCAGGCAGCTCGCCGAGAAGCTGCTGCCGCTGCAGGAGAAGGACGGCTCCTGGTGGGACTACCAGCTCTACCGCGTGCACAAGCCCTACGGCACGGGCTACGTGCTGATGGCCCTGGCGCGCTGCCGCAGCGAGTGACGCTGCGCCATGCGGATCGAGCGCGTCGACGCAGCCGGTGACCCGCGACTTGACGACTACCGGATCGTGCGCGATCCGGAGCTCGTCCGGCGTAGCGATCGGTTCCTGGCCGAGGGGCGCCTCGTCGTGCGGACGCTGCTCGTGGACTCGCCGCTGAAGGCCTGCTCGGTCGTGTGCGACGAGACCGCGCTGCAGTGGCTCCAGGACGAGGTCGGGGAGGCCCTTCCCGCCGACGTGCCGGTCTACGTCGCCGCGGCAGGCCTCAAGGACGTCGGCGGCTGGAACTTCCACCAGGGCTGCCTGGCGCTGGGTGAGCGCCCGACGCCGCGGGGGGTCGCCGAGGTGCTCGCCGAGGTCGCGTCACCCCGGCTCGTCGTCGGCCTCGACGGCGTGACGAATCCCGACAACGTCGGAGCGATCTTCCGCACCGCCGCGGCGTTCGGC
>JAHEIK010000571.1:0-424 GCA_024639415.1 Planctomycetota bacterium | reverse complement strand
GCCGACGCTGTGGTGCTCAGTCCCGAGTGCGCAAGCCCGCTGTACCGCAAGGCAGTGCGCACCTCCATGGGGGCTGCCTTGCGCCTGCCGTTCGTGCACGGTGCCGTGTGGCGCGAGAGCCTCGCGGCACTACAGGCCGCAGAGTTCACGCTGCTCGCCCTGGCGCCTGATGACGCGGAGCCGCTGGAGTACGTCGCGGCCGGCCTGGCGCCCGACGCCCGGCGCGCCCTGCTCATGGGCGCCGAGGGGCCCGGGCTGAGCGCGACGTCGACCGAGTTGGCCGCGCGGCGCGTTGGCATTCCCATGCCCGGCGGGATCGACTCCCTGAACGTGGCGGCGGCGGCCGCCGTGGCGCTCTATCGCCTCTCGCTGTGATGGAGCGATGACGCCGCAGGCGCATCGTCGAGCCATGAAGTTCGCTCTG
>JAHEIK010000570.1 GCA_024639415.1 Planctomycetota bacterium | reverse complement strand
CCGTTCGCGTTCCTTGCCCTCGTCGCCTGCACCTCGGGCGGCACGATTTCCGCCAACTCGTTCCTCGCGAACGAGGACGAGTCGGGCGCCCAGTCGGACGGCTTCCCCGCGCCGAGTCGGACCGTCGTCTGGGAGACGGCGATGCGCACCGTCCGTGAGCAGGGCTACGTGCCGGATCCCAACGCCTCGGCGCCGACCAGCGGCAGGATCGTCACGCGCTGGCGCATGTCGCTGCAGCCATTCAGCGGCAAGGGCTGGCGCGAGCGCGTGAGCATGCGCATCTTGCCCGTCGACGGGCGCAAGAACTACTGGCGGCTGGACACGAACGTCCTGCGTCAGCTGAACGACAACCTCACGGAGCCCGGCAACCCGCTGGCTGCCGAGTGGGGTGAGGGCTCGCGCAACACGGACCGCGAGCGGTTCATCAACCAGCGCATCGAGCTGGCGTTCCTGCCCGGCGACGTGAGCAAGGAGTTCCGCAGCAAGTACGACCTGCCGAACAAGGCAGACCCGCGCGTCCGGACCGCGCCGAAGCAGCCCGACCAAGGCCCGATCCCGGGTCTGCCGTTCCCGTAGGCAGTCCAGCGCCCTCGACGTCGTACGGGTCGGGCCTCCCGTGCGACCGCAGGTCGCATGGGAGACTCAATCGAGACAGGCGTAGACGACCCACTTGTCACGCACGTCGCGCGTGAACACCAGCGTCGCCGCCGCCCTGCCCTTCGGCTTCAGCTTCTTGCGCCACGCCGCGGCCTGCTCCTCGATGCCCCGCTTGCGGATCGTCACTGCGCCTACATCGTGTGCCCTGAGCCAGGCGTTGAGCGCTTTGGGCTTCGTCGGCAGGACGGCCGCGATCTGCATCCAGTGCCCCGGCGCGACGTCGTTCGGCTCCGCACCGACGAGGTAGGGGACCTCGGGATGCGCCGCCCGCAGATGGTCGCGGAGCGCGAGGTCGCCGACGAGTCCGGCGAGCGTGACGCTCACGTCGGGGTCGAGCAGCCAGTCGCCTTCCTGCGGCGACCGCACGTCGGGCCACGGCAGGCCCTCGCCCGCGATGCTGCGTCCGGACGGCAAGGCCAGCGCGCGCAGCGCCGGCACTCCAGGCCATGCGCCCACGAACAGCCGTCGCTCCCGTGCGCGCCCGCCAAGCGAGACGACCTCCTGGGGCCCGTCCAGGTCGCGGTGGCCCTCCAGCACGGGCGGTAGCTTGACCAGCGAGCGCTCGAAGCGCCCGAGCAGCGCGTCCCACCCCGAGCGCGGCGGCTCGAAGGCCGCCGGGTCGCGGGTGCGCACGCCCTCCGCGCGCCGGTCGGGGTCGAAGTAGGCGAGCACACCCGAGGGCGCCGCCGTGACCGCGTCCTCGCCGCGCACCTCGACGAGACGGGCGACGCCGAGCGCGCGGGCGTTGTGGGCCAGCAGCGCGGCTCGCGCGGCGTCGCGCTCGAAGGCCACGACCGGGCGCCCCGTCAGCGCCGCGGCGAGGGTGTCGAGCCCGATGCCTGCCCCCAGGTCGGTCAGGCCGACGTCCTCGGCCGCCTGCCAGCGCTCGGCGCGCTCGGCTGCGACCGCCCAGGCGCTCGCCTGCTCCAGCGCCTCGGGCGTGAAGAGCAGGCGCTCGGCGTGCGGACAGCGCTCGCGCGCCCGGCAGCGCAGATCGTCCTGCGCAAGCGCCCAGCGGATCTCCTGTGGCGTCCCCTGGCCTGCCAAAGCGGGAGCCCGCCTGTGCAGCGCTAGCGGGCGTGCCTCGCGCGCCGCCTCCAGCAGGGCGGCTCCGGCCGAGGAGCAGAGGAACGTTGCGCAACCGGGATCCATGGCGGGCATCGTAATTCCATCCAATCGGCTGGCGCGCTCTGGAACCGGCCCAAGGGGTGCGCCCGCCCAACCGATAGGATCGGCGAGGTGGAAACCACGGAATCCCTGCCCTTCGAGCAGACCGAGATCCCCGACGAGCTGCCCGGGCTCTGCCTGCGCGGCACGGTGGTCTTCCCCTTCGACGTCGTCTCCGTGCAGCTCGACCGGCCACGCAGCCTGCGGATGATCGAGGACAACCCCGGGGACGCCGCGCTGGTGGCGTGCTTCTTCCCGCGCGACCGCGAGGCGGAGCGCACCGACGAGGTCGAGGACTACCATCCGGTCGGCGTGGTCTGCCGCGTCATCCACCGCATGCGCATGCCCAACGAGACCGTCCAGGTGGTCTTCCAGGGACTGCGGCGTGTGCACCTGCGCGAGGTGATCGGGACGTCGCCCTACTACCGCTACCGCGTCGAGGCCACGGAGGAGCGCGACCCCCGCGGTCAGGACGTGGACGGGCTGATCTACCGCTCCATGGAGATGGTCGACCAACTGGTGAAGGCCGAGGGCGGCTACCCGCCGGAGATGGTCAATATCCTGCGCATGAACATCGCCGGGGCGGGGCGCTTCGCGGACCTCATCGGCGCGCACGTCAATCTGTCCCTCGATGTCAAGACGCGCATCTGCGCGACGGGCAACGTGCGCGACCGACTACGCATCGTCGAAGAGGCGCTGCACGAGGCCCTCGCCCGCCACCAGATCAAGGAGGAGGTCGACGAGAAGGTGAAGGTCGACATCGGCCGGCGCCAGCGCGAGCATCTGCTGCGTACCCAGCTCAAGACGATCCGCAAGGAGCTCGGCATCGAGGGCGATTCCGAGGCCGAGATCCTGGAGCTGCGCGACCGCATCCACGAGGCCGAGCTGCCCGAGGAGGTCGAGGCGGCGCTGCTGCGCGAGGTCGAGCGGTTGGCGTCG
>JAHEIK010000134.1 GCA_024639415.1 Planctomycetota bacterium | reverse complement strand
GCTTGGGCGACCTGGTCCGTATCGCTGTCGTCTGTTCCATCGCGATCCTCGCGCTCGTCTTCCTGTTCGCGCCGCCGTTCTGCCCTCACTCGCCGGGGCCGACTCATGACACACGGGCGCTGCTGGAACGACTCGCCGAGATGCTCACCGCCGGTGGTCCTGTGACCGATCAGCTCGCGAGTGCGACGCACTATCAGGCCGAGTGCAGGCGTCAGGAGGGGGCGGGGGAGGCGGCCAACGTCGGCAGCGAGCTGCTGCACCGGGCATTGGTCAGGCACCAATGGAAGAACGGCTTGCCGTACTTCCGGGAGTGGAACACCGACGAGGACGAGTGGCCTGCGGGTACAGAGCCGCTCGAGGCCATGGAGGTGGCGGACGCCTGGGGGCATCCGATCATCGTCGTGTTCCGCGAGTGGCTGCAGGTGCTCGCGGGCAACGACCTGGCGTACGTGGACTTCTGGTCTGACCCCGTCGACGCTCCCGTTCCTCCTCTCGGGAAGTCCCGGTTCGCCCTCATCAGCATGGGGGCGGACGGGGTCCCCGGCTCGGACGATGACATCGTGGTGCTCGGGGGCGGCGCGTGATGCGGGGGCAATCAAGCCCCTCGGCGCCGGCGAATGGATGCCGGTTGCAGCGGACCTTCTGTAGTCTCCCCGGTGCATCCCGGCTCTCGCCCACACGGAGCATCACCTTGAAGACCCGCACGATCCTCGGCGCCACGACGTGAGATGAGCGACTCCGGCTCCAACGATCCGCTGCACGGCCTGACGCTCCAGGCGATCCTCGACGACCTCGTGAGCCGCCGCGGCTGGCCCTGGCTGGCGGAGCAGATCCCGCTGCGCTGCTTCACCCACGAGCCGTCCATCACCTCGAGCCTGCGCTTCCTGCGCCAGACGCCGTGGGCACGCACCAAGGTGGAGCGGCTCTACGTGAAGGAGCAGCGGCGCATCAAGCGCAACGTGCGACGCAAGTGGCGCGCCAACGCCAAGCGCGCGCACGATGCCGCGCGGGACGCCACGGCTGAGGACACGTCCGGCGACGAGTAGCCCGCCGCCCTCCTCGCGCCTTCGCCGCTTGTCCGCTGGCGCGCACGCTGGGATCATCACGCCATGAGCCCGACGCAGAAGTTGCTGATCGTCGCTGCTGTCGCGGTCGCCGCGCTGCTCCTCTGGCTGCGCAGCCGCGCGCCGTCCGGGGCAGGGACCAATGCCCCCCAGTCGGCTCCGGCCACGGTCGCCTTCGTGCTGCTGCGGGAGGCGCAGCTCCCCACGGGCGAGGCCCTGACGGCGGCGCTCCGCGGGCGCGTCGACCTCGTGAAGCCGGTGGCGTGCGATACCGACACCGGTGTGGTGACACTCGAGCCCAAGCAGGGGGGCGGCGTGCTGGCCATGCTGCTGCCGGGGCCGATTCCGGATGGCGAAGCAGAGGCGGCGAGTGCGCGCAGTCTCGGGGCCTACCTGGATCAGGGCACGATCGCGGAGCACACCGCGCATCTGATCGTCACGTACAGCGCCGCGCCCCCCATGCCCGTGACCGAGCGACTGCGCCTGTTCACGCGCATCGTCGCGGCGCTGACCGAGGCCTCGGACGCCATCGGCGTGTACTGGGGCGGCGGGGAGGTGGCGCACACGGCCGCGTTCTTCCGCGACGCGGCCGGTGCGGAGGACCTGCCGCTGGGTGTATGGATCGGGCTCAGCATCGTGGCGACGGGCGAAGACCGTGCGAGTGTCCTCGGCTTCGGCATGGAGCAGTTCGACCTGCCCAACCTGCTGCTGACGTGTCCGAGCACGGAGATGAAGGATGGGCTGGCCTACTACTTCGACCTGCTGGCCTACGTGCTCAGCCGTGGAGCGCCCCTCGCCGCGGGCGACACCGTGGGCCGCACGGCGCAGGAGAAGCTCAGCGTCCGCTACGCTCCGTCGCCCTTGGACGCGAACACGCAGGTCTGGTGCGTCGACCTGCCGTAGGGGCGGAGCGCTCCGAGATCGCCCGGCAGCTACTTCCGAACCATGACGACACGCACTTCGACCCTGGCCAGCGGAATGCCCGCGGGCCCTTCGACCTCCGACTCCCTCGCCTTCCAGGCGTTGCGATCCAGCGCGTCGAAGTCGAGCGTGCGCGACTGGTAGCCCGCGCAGCGGAACTGCAGTGCGTGATCCGGTTTGGTCGTGGAGGCCTCGAGCGTCACACCGAACACTACGGAGCGGAAGCCGCCGAACTGCAGGCCGCGTTCCACCTGATGCACGACAAGTTGCCCCCGCGCGTTCGTGCGCAGCGCGTGCGGGCCGAACTCGTAGATCGGCCAGGACCCGGACAGCACGGGCAGATCCGTGTCCCAGGACACGAACTGGCTCCAGTCCTCCGCCCGCGTGTCTCTCGTCGGGCCCAGAACCCGCAGTTCCGCTCCCTGGATGGGGTCGCCGTCGGCGCCCACCACCGTGAAAGCGTAGCGCGCGGGCGCGTAGCCACCGTCCCAGTGGTAGCTACCGGCGCCGGCGCCGGCCACGAGCAGGACCACGAAGAGAACGGGGACGGTCGCCACGCCGGCCACGATCCGACGCGCCCAGCGCGCCTTCCGGTGTTCCCTGGAGGGATGGCGCCGCGAGCGTCCGCTGAGTCCCCAGCGGAGCCACCCATATGCGAGCGACGTGACGACGTACACCACGGGGTAGAGCAGCCACCAGCCCGGATGGAGACCCGGGCGACGGGATAGTGTCAACTCGAGCGTGAGCACCAGGCCTACGGCGACGAGGCCGAAGCCGAGGAAGCCGCCGCGCATGATGTGCCGCAGCAGCGCGCGACCGCAGGGGTAGCGCGGGGCGGCCGATGCACCCGGCGCAGGCGCGGCGAACGCGCGGTCGGGGTCGGGTGGGTTCTTCGGCGGTAGCGGCAGCAAGCGCTCGATCTCCTACGCCATCGTACGCCCGCGCGAGGCGCGGGTTTGCTGCTCCCCGGTGCGTGGGCTTCACGGGGCGCACTTGGGATCGTGCCGAGCTTCAAGCCTCCCGCAGCAGGCGATCGACTTCGTTCCAGCGCGTCTTCGCGTCGCCGAACGCGCCGCAGCGCCTGAGCGTGTCGGCCAGCAGGGGCGCGCCGCCTGCGATGCGTTCCCGCAGCAGGGGGAAGTACGTGTCGAAGTGGTGCTCCAGCACGTGCTCGAGCAAGACGGTCGCGACGCCATTGCGCATGTCTTCGTCTGCGCTGGCTCCGTGTTCGAGCACGACGGGCCACACGGACTCCGGTTCTTCCCCGATCCACTCGCCGACGGCGATGAGGGCCTGCCAGCGGACGTCGTTGTGTTCGTGGCCGACCAGTCGGATCGCGCGCTCGAGCGCTGCGGGTTCGCGATGTCCTCGGCCGGCAGCGTCCTGGATCGCATCCAACTCGGAGAGGATGTCGTCCACGGTGTCGTGCGTCATCGGTCGCCGCCTCGCTCGCAGCGTACCTCGCGCGAGCACCGAGTGCAGGCGCGGGTACGCTGAAGGCGTGAGTGGCAGCATGGACAGGGCATCGTCGGGGGGGCGCCGTACGCGCTTGCTCTTGCTCGTACTCGCCGCGGCCGCATTGATCGTCTGGTTGGCCCTGCCGTTGCTAGATGACGGCGATCAGGCGCTCACGGCCGATGCCGATCTCGCCCCCTCCTCACGTAACGAGTCGGCGGAGGATGACGTGGCCACCGACGGCACGGTGAAGACGACCGCGACGGATGCGGCCGGTCGCCCGCCGCTTGTACGGCCGACCCCTGATGTCGGCGATCCTGCCAAGCAGGCGTCCTCCGGCCCCGTGGACGTACGCGTCGTGGGCTTGCACGGCCAAGCGCTGCCCGCTGTTCGGATCCGCGTGCAGACGGGTTCGTACACGAGCGCCGTGCACCGAGCGGATGCCGACGGCCGCATCCACTTGAAGGACCAGCCGTACGACGGCTCTGCGCGACTGCTGGCGCTGGACCTCCAGCCAGTCGACCTGGGCCGCGCAGAGGCCGTCGCGATTCGCGGGCCGCGCGTCACGCTACGCGTGCCGACCGGGTGGCCCTTGCGCGTGATGCCTGTCGACGCGGAGACGGGTGAGCCTGTGCTCGGCGTGCGCTGGCGCGTGCATCCGCAGTTCGATGTCGATCGCCCGTTTCTGACTGCGGCGGAGGGTGCGGCGACCATCTACGCGCGGCCGGGCGGTCCCTGCTTGGTGGCGCTCGACGTGGAGGCGCCTGCAGGGTACGTGGCGTGGGACACGCCCGTCTTCGAGCATCACGTGGCTCGTGAGGCGCGCTCCCTGGCCATCGTGTACCCCCTGCGGCGGGAGGTCACGCTGCAGGCGACCTACGACCCGGTTGAGGATCCGTCCTTGGATGAGGCGGCCCAAGCGCGCATTCGCATCGCCACCTTGGAGTCGTCGCTCGCTCCGGTGCGGCAGACCCACGGGTTGATCCGGGTGCCCGGTGTGCCCTACTTCCGCGACGCACAGAGTGTCGTGCGCTTGACGAAGGCCACGCGGAGGGCGGCCGGGAGGCTGCGGGCCGAGGTGCTGGGTGAGGCGCGCGTCCTCTTCCCGGCGGATCATCAGGAGGCTGTCAACGCCGACGCGCGCGAGATCCTGCACAGGGGCGGCGTGAATCCCGACGGCACGACGGCACTGCGCAAGCGCGGCCCCGTCAGCCGCTGGCGCGCCCGGGATCGGCGCGACGCGGAGAACGAGGCGCGCCTGCGGCCGGTGGTCGCGCTTCCGGGAAGCCCCGGTCCCGCATCGGGCACGCTGCGCATCCTGCGCCGCGACGGTCGGCCGGCGCCGGGAGCGCGGTTCTGGATGTGGGGTGTCGCCCGGCGCGCGAACGAGCGCGGCGAGTACGCGTTCCAACTGCATGCGGGCGCGGTGCGCTTCATCCTCGTGGAGCCCGGGCTGGTCAACACCGTCTTGGACGTGAAACTCGAGGCGCGTGCGGATCAGCGGCTGACCCTACGCGAGCGCGTGGGCGCACGCATCGAACTCGAGGTCGTGGACGAGAAGGGGAGACCCCTGCCTCACGCGCGGGTGCACGTTGGCATGCTCCGCCGGCGCGAGCCGACGACGTGGCAGCCGACGGTGCGGCACACCCAACGGATCGACGGCTTCACGGACCACCAAGGGCGGCGGGCCTACGATTCCGTGGACCCCGGACACGTCACGCTGACAGGCACCTGGGCCGACCGCGCAGGCAAGGCGACCCTGGACGTATCTGAGGGGCAGGCCGTGCGCGCGCAGCTCGTGCTGCGTCCGCGCCGCTTCCGCGTGCGGTGAGGCGCGGGGTGGGCGGTGGGAGCCGCTCGCGGGCTACGGCTTCTTCGTCGCCGCCAACTCGTCCTTGATCGCCTGCTCGAGCGTGCCCGTGTAGGAGCGCAGCTTGTTGTCCGCGCCGAGGAGGTACACGCCCGGCATGCGCTTCATGCCGTAGCGCTTCGCCGTGGCCCCGGTCCAGTCGAAGCCCACGCCGAACGTCCACTTGCGGTCGTAGAGGTACTTGATGGTCCACTTCTTCTTGCCGTGCGTGACGGTGACGACCTTCAGGCCCTTCGCCGCGTACTTCTTGTGCAGGTTCGCCACGGTGGGCATGAACTTCTTGCAGTGCGGGCAGATGGGGAGCCAGATCACGAAGAGCGTGACGCTGCCCTTGTAGTCGGAGATCTTCGTCTTGGCCGTCACGCCGTTGATGCCGTCGGTGATCGAGATCTTGGGCGCGAGCGCTCCGACCTTGTTGGCGGCGTGGGCGGGCGCGGCGATCGACGAGACGACGAGCGCAGTGACGAGCGACAGGCACAGCAGTGCGAGAAGCGGGCGACGCGAAGAAGTGTGCATGGGGACTCCAGCCAAGACGGTGACGAGCCCGGAAGGATAGCCGAGCCCCACCCCGCGCCCACGGACGGGGGCAAGAGCCGCTTTGGGCGAGTCCAAGCGCTCCTTCGGCGGCAGGTGGGGGGGCTCGGACCTCCCCTTCGTACGATGCGGCCCACGACCAGACGTGAAGGAGCGCAAGCATGGAGTACGTCTATCCCCTCGCCGTTGGCCTGATCGCCGGCTGGCTGGCCAGCAAGCTGCTCGGAGGCAAGGGCGGGCTCATCCGCTCCCTCATTCTCGGGGTCCTGGGCGCCATCGTCGGCGGCATCCTCGCGCCCAAGCTCGGCTTCACGCCCATCGAGAACGTCCACCTGAACAACATCGTCATTGCGACGGGCGGTGCCGTGCTCCTGCTGTTCGTGGCGCAGTTCCTCGGGAAGTAGTCGCCGGGGCGAGAGCGCCGGCATCCCGGCCGTCTCGAGCCACTGGTAGGCTCCGGTCATGGATGGTTGGGTCACCGTGCATCTCGGGCCGGTCTGGCAGGTCGAGCTCTATCAGGGACTGCTGGCCGAGAACGGCATCGAGGTGTTCCTGCCCGACGCGACCACGAAGGTGATGGACCCCTTCGCGACCGGGGCGCTGCCGATGGACGCACAGCTGCAAGTGCGGGAAGAGGACGTGCAGCGCGCCATGCAGGTCCTGGCCGAGGTCGGGGAGGACGACGGGGACGTGGACCTCGCGGCGATCGCGCTCGCGACGCCACCGGACCCGAGCCTCGGCCTCACGGTCGAGGAGGCGGCTGCGCAGGAGGAGGCCACGGCGCTCGGTTCCGTGCGCGCCCTGGCGCAGGAAGCGCTCGAGCGCCTCGCGACGCGCACGCGCTGGGCCGCTCTCTTGGGGATCACCTTCCCGTGGGCGATCTACAACGGCTTCCGCTACCTCGGCGTGGTCCGCCGCCGCGGCCTTCGCGCGACGAAGCACCGCCTGACGCTCGCTGCGCTCGGCCTCGCTCTGCTGGAGCCGATCGGCGCGGTCGTGATCTGGATCCTCGTCAAGCAGGCGGACCCGCCGACCTACGAGTACTACTAGGCTCTGTTTGGCGACAGAGCCTGGAACCTAGTCTTCTTCCGCCGGCTGAAACTCGATCTCCGGCCTGGCCCAGACGCGCAACTGGCCCTTGGGGCCGCGCAACTTCACGTAGGGCCGTCCGTCTTCCATCACGGTGAAGACCGCGCGCAGGCCCTTCTCGCCAGGCAGGCGCATGCCGAGCAGCGACGTGCCGTTGTCGTCCTTCATGGTCAGCGACGTGCCCAGGTCGCCCGCCGGATTGCACAGCAAGAGCGACGGGCCGCCGCTGCCGAGCGAGGCGATGAACTGCGCCTTGCCCTTGCCGTTGCGCAGGAGCAGCGCCGGGGCCCCCGTGTCACCGACGGTGAGGATGGCGCGACGCGACTTCTCGGTCGCCCCGAAGACCGTCAAGCCTGCCGTGCCGTCCTCCTCGACGCCGAGGCGCGCGCGCACGACGCCGTGCTCGTCGACGAGCTCGAGCCCGCCGACCTGCAGCGTCTTGGCCGACGTCGGCTTCGCCTCGCTGGGCTGCGCGACGACGATCAGCGTGGCCACGGCGAGGAGGGCGAGGAAGCCCCTGCGCCAGCGCCTCGCCGCGGCTTCCAGCTTCGTGACCCTCGCTTCGAGTTCCGTGTTCACGACCTGCCTCCGTTCGCACGTCCGGATGAACGTTGCCTCCGCCCGCCGGTTCGTGCCCGGCGAGAGTAGCTCC
Organism: Planctomycetota bacterium; assembly: GCA_024639415.1. GTDB lineage: Bacteria > Planctomycetota > PLA2 > PLA2 > JAEUHO01 > JAHEIK01. Next base: position 1,351 of record JAHEIK010000134.1, on the reverse strand, counting down.
GGAGCAGGTCGTCGCGCCAGACGCAGTGGACGCGCCGGCCGCCATTCCCAGGTGGATGTCTGGTGTGCGGGGCCGAGGCGCGTACGGGCGGCTGCTCTCGTCGAGGACGTTCTTCATGAAGCGCTCCTCGGGCTCGCGGCCGGCTGCAGCGGAGCGTGGGGTTGGCATGTTCAGGGCGACGTCGATGGTGGTCGAAGCCCGCCTAGGAGCGTCGGCTCCACTCGCCCCAGAGTCCGAAGCGAATGTCCCTGGGGACGGCATGGCCGCTCGTCTTGAGCGTCAACAGGATGCTGCCCCGGTGGTGTGCCTCATGTGCCATGAAGTAGGCCAGGTAGGTGATCGGTCCCTGCGGCATGCAGCCCACTTCGCCGGCGTCAATCGCCGCGAAGAACGTATCGAGGGCCTTCCCGGACGTGACCAGTGCCCGGCGCACCTGCGCACGCGTCACGGGCTCCTTCGCCGGGAAGCTCTCGAGTTGGACGCCCAGCTTTCTGCCACGCTTCTCGATCTGCATGCGGCGTACGTCGTGGATGTGGGCGAACTGACGAAGCACGTTCCGGCCGCGCCGCTTCGAGAGGGTGCACGCCATGCCCTCGTCCGTCGTGGCGTCGAACAGCAGCAGGTTGATGCGGTTGTTCGCGCCTAGCGCTTCGATCTGTTGCTGGAGCATCGTGTGCTTGCCTCGTCTTCCGGGGTGCTGCGCCCATTGCACGAGGTGCCGTAGTCGGCTTCAAGCCGCGTCTGACGAAAGCGCGGCGAACCACGGGGAGCAAGGTCCGTTTGCACGTGTGATACGACGCCGCGCAGCCCGGAGACGACCCGGTCGGGGGGCGCATGCTGACGACCCCGCTGCCTCTGCAGCGCGGGCGGGAGGACATCATGGACAAGCACGACAGCACCGATCTGCCCGCAGCGCGCACGACGGGAACCCGGCCGGTCGACTTCCTGGCGTGGTGCTTCATCGCCGCGGCCGCGCACCTCGTGCTGTTGGTGGGACTGTCGTTGTTCGCCGGGCCCGACCTCCCGCCGCAGCGCGAGCGGCCCTTCTCGGCCGACATCAACCGTTCGTACGATCGCGAGGCGCTGCTCCTCTCCGAGGTGCTGGAGGATTGCGAAGAGGTCCACGAGTACGAGGTCGTCTGCGAGGAGCCTGTGATCAAGGACGAGGCGCCTGCCGACAGCGTCGAGACGGATCAGGACCTCCCGTACGAGGAGCGCCTCGGTCGGTCCGAGGGGCTGAGTGATGCCCCCTTCGAGGGACCTGCGAACAACGGCACGATTGCCGTCGGTGGCGGCGCCGCCGGTGCGTTCGCCGGCCGCTTCGGTGCGCGCGGGCCCCGCGCCGGAGGCG
>JAHEIK010000133.1:7046-8945 GCA_024639415.1 Planctomycetota bacterium | reverse complement strand
GATCTGGATCTTCGCGGACAAGAAGGCCTTCAACGAGTACCACTCGAAGGTCAAGAAGGAGATGATCCCGCACAACGTGGCCGGCTACTTCAGCCCCGCGACGAGCTACGTCTACCTCTACGACGAAGCCGACAACCCCGGCAACCGCGTCTTCGAGATCAACAAGAACGTCCACGAGGGCACGCACCAGCTCGAGTACTGGTTCACCCGCCAGCGCAACCGCTGGCGCAAGCCCCGCCCGGGGCAGGACTGGTTCGGCGAGGGCATCGCCGAGTTCATCGGCTCCGTGAAGATGGACGGCGAGGGCACGCTCGAGTTCACCGGCGTCAACGTTCCCCGCCTCAAGAACATGAAGGGCCTCGCAGCCCAGGCCAAGTCGCAGGGCGGTGAGTATCGCCTCTTCCCCGTGGACAAGCTCTGCAGCTTCCAGTCGTACGGGCAGGTGCAGGCCTGGGGCGCCGGGACGTGGCAGCTCAACCCGGGGCTCGTTCTTTCGATGTTCTATCAGCAGTCCTGGGCGTTCACGTACTTCCTGAACAACTACAAGAACGGCAAGTACAAGGCGCGCTTCGAGAAGTTCTTCGACCTCGTCCTGCACCGCGAGACGGGCGGTCGCATGGGCTCGAAGGCCTTCCAGGAGGCGTTCCGGATCCGCGACGAGGACGACTGGGAGGACATCAACGATGAGTTCCACCAGTACTTGCGCGACGTGATCATGAAGATGAACCCCGCGGACTACCAGTACACGCCGCCCGCCCGCGGCACCATCGGCGGCAAGTAGGGGCGACGTAGGGGCGCCCCAAGGTCCTGCGCTGGGCGCAGGGCCGCGTGCGCGCCCGCGTGATCTCACGGCCCCACCCTCCCTACGTCGCCTCCCGGAATCTGAACCTCCGTCGCCCCGTTCCGTTCCCGTCCCGAGTGACCCGGAGCGAGCAGCCATGAACGTCCCCTTGCAGGAGAGCCCGGCCGCCACGTCCGCCGGCGGCTGGGTGCGCTGGGCGCCCGTGCTCGTGATCCTGCTGGCGTGGGCCGCTCACCTCTCGGCACGCCAAGGGACGTGGGTGCTGGATGACGTGCACCTCGTGCGCGACAACGCGCTCGTCGCCCGTGGCCCGGCCGCCGTCCCGCACATCTTCGCGGGGCGGGGTGCCCAGGACCTGACCGAGCGCTACGGCCCGCTCACCATCGCGAGCTTCGCCCTGGAGGCGCCCCTGTGGAAGCAAGCGGACGGCTCCCTCGCGCCGGCCGGCTTCCACCTGACCAACCTCCTGCTGCACGGCCTCTGCGCCCTGCTGCTGTTCCGCCTGCTGCTGACGCTGCTGCCGCGGCGACCGATCCTTGTGATCTCCGCCTCGCTGCTCTTTGCCGTCCATCCCCTGCACGCCGGGACGGTCGCGGCGCTGATGGGGCGCGCACAGCTTCTGGCCACGCTGTTCGCGCTGCTCACGGCTCTGGCGTGGCGCGCGTGGGGCGGACGTCGGCTCGCGTGGGTCCCCGTCGCCGCGCTGGCGTGGCTGATCGCCCTGCAGGCCTCGCCGCTCGCCATCGGCGTGCCGCTCGTCCTGCTGCTTCTGGATACGGCCTGCCCCCCCGCAGGCGAGGACGCGCCGCTGCCGGCCTGGCGCGGAGCCATCGCGGTCTTCGTCGTGCCGCTCGCCGTCTTCCTGTTCACGTGGGGCGGTGTGACGAGCAGCGCGCTCGAACTTCCGCTGCAGTCGGCTTGGACGCGCCTCGGCGTCGGCTGCGACGGCATGGCACGGATCGCACTCGCCATGCTCGTTCCGATCGGGCTGCGCAGTGACCACACGGACGAGGCCCTCCCGGGAATCGGGTTCGAGGTCGGCAGCGCCGGGATCGCCGCCGCCGTCGCGATCGGGCTGCTCACGCTGCTGGCCCTCG
>JAHEIK010000133.1:0-7036 GCA_024639415.1 Planctomycetota bacterium | reverse complement strand
CGGGCTGCGCGCGGCCGGGCGGGCGTGTTCTGCGCCACCTGGCTCGCAGCCGTTGCGCTGTCCGTCCCGGCGTTCCTCGTGCTGCCCGCCGGGGCTCCGCTGGAGACGCCGTTCGCCTATCTCGCAGCGCTGCCTCTGTTCGTTGCGGCCGGCGCGGTCGCCCGCGGCCTCTTCGCCGGCCGTGAGGGCGGCGCGGTAGGAGGCTTCCACCTGGCTCGTGGCGCGCTCGTCGGAGGCCTCGCCCTCATCGCATTGATCGGTCTCACACACCGCGAGGCTCTCGGCTGGAAGAGCGACGCAGCGTTTCACGAGCGCTTGCTGGAGCGCAATCCCCAGCACATCCGGGCCATGGTGCGCATCGCGCGCACGCAGCGTCGGGCCGCCGACGAGCTACGCGCTGCGGCTGCCACCTTGCCAGCGGACAGTGACCAGCGGCGCTCGGCCCTGCGCATGCGCAAGGCAGCATTGAAGGACTCCGCGGCCTGGGGCCGGCGCGCCACGCGGCACGAGCAAGGGCGCGGCAGTCCGGAGGCGTGGCGTGAGCTCGGCTTCACGCTGCTGGCGCTGGACGAGCCGGCGCCCGCGTTGCGTGCGCTGGAGCGGGCGCGTGGCCTCGACCCCTTGCTCAAGCGATCCGTCGCGGAACTCGTCGCCCAGCAGTCGGCTCCGCGCCGTCGGCTTGCGGCGGAGATGTACTTCGCCATCGGGCGCTGTCGCAGCGCACTCGGCAGCCGAGAGACTGCGGCCGACGCCTTCGTGAGCGCCATGCGTCTGGAGGAGGGCAACCTCGAGTACCTCCGCATGGCGGGCATCAGCCTGTGCAGGGTCATGCGCTACGGCGAGGGTCTGCGCCTGCTGCTCGAGGCGCGGCGCCGCACGCAGGATCCCGCCGGGAAGAAGGAACTCGACGTGACGATCGAGTCGGCCCGGCGCAGCGCACGGGAGACCGCCGCCCGCCTGATCGCCGATGGCGAAGCAAGGCAGTCCGAGGGCGAGATGCGCAAGGCCGTGACGCTCTACGAGCGGGCGCTGGAGGTCAATCCCGTCTCGGCGCGGGCCATGATCCGCGCCGGCTGGCTGCGTGGCATGTGGTTCGGCCGCTACGAAGCCGCCGAGTCCCACTTCGCGGCGGCGGAGGCCCTTCTACGCAAGGGCGGCGTACCTGAGTCCGACTCGGACTGGCGCCAGCTGAAGGACTTCCGCCAAGCGCTCGCCAAGCAGAAGGCCGAGGAAGAAGAGGAGGAGGGCGGAGGCTAGGCCTCGTCTTCGGCCTCCGGCGCGGGCTGCAGCGACTCCGGCAGGTGCTCGGCAATGGCTCGGATGGCGCCCTCGTTCCCAAGCTCGACGTAGCAGAGGCGTGCGTCCAGCCAGCGCCCGCGGCCTTCGGCGGCCCGTGCGCAGTCCTGGAACTGCTCCGGAGCGATCTCCCGGCCCAGTCGGCCTCCTCGGCGAGGAAGGGATGCTCGCCGCGGCCCTCGAAGAGCAGGATCGACTCCGCCCGTCGCCCCTCAGCCCGAAGTACCTGGGCCATGGCGTCCTTGTCGGCATCCGGAGCCGCTCCGTACTTCAACTCCCGCATGCCGAGAGCGTTCGGGATCTTCGATCGGGCCATGCAGTCCTCCGGGGCGCCCAGGCTACCGCCCTCCCGAAGCCTACAGGGGGAATTCACAGGACCTTTGACAGCCTCTCGGACCGTACCTAAGGTGATGCAGGAAAAGGATCTATGGTGATCGACCCCTCTGCGGAGGGGCCGCAGGCAGCACCCGAATCGGAGACATCACGGATGACGTTGCATCCCGCCGCCTCGCCGTCGGATGGTGCCCCGCACAAGCCGCTGACCATCACCAAGAAGGAGTTGGTCGCGCGCATCGCCGAGAAGACCAACCAGACCAAGGTCGTCGCCAAGGACATCATCCAGATGTTCCTGGACGAGATCATCCAGGAGCTCGGTCGCGGTAACCGCTTGGAGTTCCGTGAGTTCGGCGTGTTCGAGATCAAGGAGCGTGCCGCTCGCAAGGCCCAGAACCCGCGCACCCTCGAGAAGGTCGATGTGCCCGCGAAGCGCGTCGTGAAGTTCAAGGTCGGCCGCCTGATGAAGGAGCGCGTCGCGCGCATCGAGGAAGCCGAGGCGCGGAGTCGCAGTGGCGATGCGGATCCCGGGAGCGTGGATCACGGGAGTGCTGGTCGCGGCGATGGCGGCAGCGGCTCGGGGGTCGGTGGCGCAGGGTCGCAGGGCGCTCCGCCCTTGTAGGCAGCGTGCGCTGCTGTGCGCGGCGCCTACTCAGGCACGTGCCTGCCTGCATTCGCAAGCAGGCGCAAGGCGCTCGGCGCGGCTGCCGTTAGAATCCGACGAGGTCACTGGCCGCTCACAAGTCCTTCCACCGCGCAGGGATACACCGCATGTCCAAGTTCGTCGTGCTCCTCGCGCTCTACGCTGCGGCGGTCTCGACGTTCCTCTTGGTGCAGACCGGCAAGGGCCTACCGGGGGGTGCGCAGCCTGCCGCGACGGCGAGCCAGGACGGGCATCCCGATCTCCGCAAGCTCATGCACGAGGCGCGCCAGCTCATGAGCGCCGAGATCAAGGGCCGGCAGAAGACCATCGATCTGCGCCTGAGTCGCTTCGACCAGCTGCAGGGGAAGATCGAAGAGGGGCTGGCGGCGGTTCAGGAGATGACCGAGGGGGCCGCCGACGCGAACTACGGCAAGCTCGAGACGCTCGAGGAGATCGTGGAGGGCTTCGGCAAGGCGACGGCCGAGCTCGGCGGGATCCGCGCTGAGTTCACTGGGCTCGAGAAGCGCATGACCGAGTTGGAGGCGCGTCCGCCGCAGGTGATCCGCGAGATCGTGAAGGGCGGCCCGGCGGCCGCCCCGGTGAAGAAGGGGCCCGTCGGGCCGAAGCGTCCTTCGCTGCCCGAGGCTCCCAAGAAGGCCCCCCAGGTGATGGCGGCCGAGATCGCCAAGGCACGCACGGACATCCTGAGCGACGACCTCGAGATCCTCTTTCCCGCGATCGAGAAGGTGCGTGAGTACCGCATCATGAGTCTCGTCCCCCGCCTGCTCGAGATCCTGGCCAAGCACAAGGACGAGTTCGGCCGGACCGCCTCCGCCGCCGCTCTCGGCAAGATGAGGGTTGCCGACGCGGTGCTGCCGCTGGCAGAGGCCCTCGTAGACAAGTCCGATCTGGTCGCCCAGCAGGCGAACAGGTCGATCCGGCAGATCACCGAGTTCAACACCGAGCTGCCGGCCACGGCGGGCATCCGTAAGCGGCGAGCAGCGCGCGGCAAGGTCAAGGAGTGGTGGCGTAGCCACGAGGCGGAGGTGCGGCAGCGCCTCGGCCAGCCGAAGCTCGGAGGCGGCGGCTAGCGCGGAGAATCGCGGTTCTGGGGGGCATCCGGCACTCGCAGGCGTTCTCAAGGGAGACGCAAAAACCGCGGAAGCCCCGCTCCGGCCGCTCGCTTCCGTGGCTACATGCTTTCGTAAGGTCGTCCTGCGAGACTCCGTTCGCCCGTCCTGCCTCGTCAACCTGGGATCCCCGTCATGGAAATCCGTTTCTGTACCGTCTGCAACGAGTCGATTCCCGACGGAGAGTTCGATGCCGGACGCGCCATCGTCTCCGGGTCCAAGAGTCAGCACGTCGCTTGCGCGCTGAAGCGCAGCGTCGAGATGAGCGGCTGGCGCTCGTGGCTCACGTTCCTCCTCGCGCTCTTCGGTGCAGGTGTCGCGACGTATCTGCTCGTAGTCAAGCTGGGCGAGAAGCCGGAGCCGCCGCAGATCGTCGAGCTGCCTCCCGTGGTCGAGCAACACGTGGCGGACACCGTTCGGGCGACAGAAAGCCGCCTCCGGACCCGACTCACCGAGCAGCGCGGTGAGGTGGTTGCTGCTTTCCAGAGGGGCCTCGACGAGCAGCTTGTCACGCACGGCTCGAGCATGCGCGAGGCCACCAACCGGGCGATGGATGACCTCGTTCGTGCCTCGAGCAAGGAGGCCGAGGATCGCCTGCGCTTGATGAACGGTCTCGTCTTGAAGCTCCAGGAACAGATGGCGGATCTCGTCGACTGGAAGATCCGCATCCAGCAAGAGGCGGATCAGCTCCGCCGCGAGCTCGAGCTCGCCAAGCGTCGCGAGCCTGCACCGCCCCCGGTCGTGCAGCCCGACAAGCCCGTGCCGCCGCCGCAGCCTGCGACGCCGACCGAAGAAGAGCAGCAGCGTCTCAAGGAGATCGAGCGCTGGCGCAAGCGCTTGCGCGACTCCGACGAGGACATCGTCTTCTCCGCGACCATCGAGCTCGCACGGCTCAAGGCGCTCGAGGCCGTTCCGGACCTGGTGCGCGTGCTCAACAAGCACAAGGACTTCTACGCACGCCTCGGCGCTGCCACGGCGCTGGGCGAGATCCAGGCGGTCGAGGCCGTGCCGGATCTGATCGAGGCGCTGAATGACAAAGACGACCTGGTGCGTACCGCGGCCAGCGAGGCGCTGCACCGCATCACCGGCGAGGACTTCAACTTCGTCAGCGGCTTGACGAAGAACGAGCGCATCCGGATCCAGAAGAAGTGGCGCCAATGGTGGCGTGACAACGAGACGGAGCTGCGGAAGAAGCTGAAGCAGCCGGCGAAGTAGACGCGCTCTGAGGCTGTAGGGGCCTTGGGAGCCCTGACTCGCCGCAGGCGAGGCGCAGGGCGAGTCTTGGCCCGGCCCGTGGCGGAGCGCGTGGGTCCTGCGCTACTCAGCGCCGCCCAATCCAGCGTTCGTGCGCCGTGCTGCGAAGGCGTACGCACCTCGAGACGCACGTCCACGTTCACATCCTCGGGCGGAGGCGCGTAGGATGACCGGTGCCGTGTCACGCGAATCCACCACCGCCTTCTACAAGGCGACGAAGTTCTGGATGGTGTTCGTGCTGGCCCTCTGCGTCGCGGCTGCGATGTGGAAGATGCTGGGCGCCACGCCCTAGCGGCTCCGCATGGGAATCCCCGTGACCTCGCACGTATAGGATGGGTGTCATGCGAGGTTGGACCCTGGCCCTCGCCGTTCTCCTTGCCGCGTGCGGTGGCTACGCGCTGGCGCTCCTGCTGCACGATCGGCCACGCGCCCCGGCGCTGCTGCCGGCCCCGCGTACCGAGCCGGCCGAGAGCTTCGAGTCCGCACCGGACGTCAAGGTCGAGCAGCCCGCCGTGAAGCGCGGGCCCTATCGCCCCGAGCCCAAGGTGCGCGCGTTCTTCGCGGCCATCACACGAGGCCTGCGCGACTACCGGCGGGCCTACGAGGAACAGTCCCTCTATGGCCACGGCTGGCGGCGCTTCGTGCACGAGATCCCCGAGTACGTCACCTACCGCGGGCATGACTTCCTGCGCGAGGTCGAGGCGGCAGTGGAGCGACATTGGTTCGCGCCCGACGAGCGCGCCGCGTACGAGTCGGCCCAGGCGGCGTGGAAGCGGGTCCGTGACCACTTCGCGCTCTTGCTCAGTGACCGCACGTACCGTGCGGCGGAGCGTCGCCTGGCGAACCTGGCGCACGATCCGAGGTTCGAGGGCTTGCACCTGATCGCCTATCGGGGCGAGGCGCCGTTCCTGCTCATCTACGCGGCGCGTGAGCCGCTCTCCGTGTGGGATCTTGCGCCGTCGCAGCGCACGCACAAGGCGCGGCTCGCCATCGAGCGGCGGCGCACGTTCGCCCGGCGTGTGCTGCGCCGGAACGCGACCGTACACAAGGCCGTCCACGACAAGTTGCGTGGGGCGTTCGGGGATGCGCTCGCGCTGGGGGATCTGGATGCGCCGTACGGTGGGCGCCCCGACTACCCCCACGGCGTGCGCAGCTTCGCGGACGGCGTGACGCTGGTGTCGGTGGTGTTCGCCGATCGCGAAGCGGCGCGCAAGCCGTCGGGTCACGCCTCGTGGTTCCCGAATCGCGGTGGCAGCGGATGGCAGGCGTTCCATCCCCGTTCCGATCTGCTGCTGAGCCTGCCTCGGACCGAGGACGACCGGACCGCTGGAGGCTTCGAGGCGTGGTACGGCTCCGAGGCCGCTGCCCAGTTGCTCTACTGGTACACGCGTCAGCGCAACCGCTGGCGCAAGCCCGCGCCGGAGCAGGGCTTCGTGTACTTCGGTGTGGCGAGCTGGCTCGGCGCCGTGCAGTTCGATGGAGAGGGACGCGCGCACTGGACGGGCCGGGTGGGGCCGTGGCTCCGCGACATGCAGACGCTGGATCGTCGGGCCCGTCGGCAAGGCAATGAGTACAAGCTGTTCCCGGTACGTAGGCTGGCCGGAGCCAGCTCGGCGGGGGGCATCCGGGCCTGGGGCACCGAGGCGTGGCAGCTGCGGCCCGAGCTGGTCATGGCGATGTACGGCGAGCAGGCCTGGGCGCTGGCGCACTTCCTGCATCGGCAGGATGGTCCGTACCGCGAGGCGTTTGCGCGCTTCCTCGGGCGCGTGCTGTCGCGCGAGACCGGTCCGGGGCGCACGGAGAGGGCCTTCGCCGACGCGTTCCGCCTGCGCGGGGACGAGGACTGGGAGGTGCTGGATGCGGCGTTCGGCAAGTTCCTGCGCGAGCACCTCATGCAGGTCGATCCCGCGCCGTACCTGAAGAAGTCGCCGCCGCTGGCCGTGTGGGATCGGTAGGGCGCGCTCTCTCCCGCGCCGTAACCGTAACCGTAACCGTAACCGATCACGCGGCGGCCGCTTCGCAGGAGCCCTCACGGAGCCTCGCGGCAAGCCCGCCTGCCGTGCGCGGTAGGGACGCACCTGGGTCGGTTACGGTTACGGGGAGACGCGCGCTACGCGCGCGTCTCGTACATCATGTAACGCTTCGACAATCGCCCGCCCGCCGTCTCGATCGGCTTGCGCATCGCATCGTTGTCGCCCAGCACCCAGCCGCACTCCGCACCCGCCAGCCCGTGCTCGCGCGCCGCGCGCATCGCGCGCACGAAGAACGCCTCGTTGATGGCCATGCCGCGCGCCTCCGGCACGATGCCGAGCAGGACGCAGCGGGCGTGGCGGACCTTCTTGAGTCCGAGCGCGAGCTTGAGCCAGAGCGTGGGGAACAG
>JAHEIK010000132.1:5930-8957 GCA_024639415.1 Planctomycetota bacterium | reverse complement strand
TCGTGTTGCTCGGTGCGTTCGCGGTCGTCTACTACAACGGCATCTACTGGGCGCTGAAGCGCATCACGGCGTTCGCGGTCGTGCCTGGCGCCCTGATCGGCGCGGTGCCACCGATCATCGGCTGGGCTGCGGCAGGCGGCTGGTGGTGGGACCGCAGCATCCTCGAGATCGGGGCCTTCTTCTTCATCTGGCAGATCCCGCACTTCTGGCTGCTGGTGCGGCTCTATGGCGAGCAGTACGCCGAGGCCGGCCTGCCGACGCCCGTCACGCTGGTGGCGCCCAAGCAGTTCCAGCGCATCACGGTGAACTGGGTCGTGCTCACGGCGTTCTTCGGCCTCTTGTTGGCAGGGGTGCACAGGATCGCGTTCCCGTGGAACTTCATCGCGCTGGCCGGCTCGATCTGGATCACGTTCAAGGCACTCGGCTACTTGCGCGGCGAGCCGACGCGGCCCGCGTCGCGGCGTCTCTTCATGCAGCTCAACCTCTACGCGCTGTCGATGATGCTGCTGCTGATGGCGGACGCGCTCTGGGGTTGATGGGCCGCACCGGCGAAGCTCTCACCGCTTCCGCGTCCGCAGCCGTAACCGTAACCGATCAAGCGATGGGCGCACTGCGGGGGGCGCACTTCGTCCACAGCCCTCTCTGCCGCCCGCAGAGAAGAGAACCACAGAGACCACAGAGGACACAGAGCGCGCCCTCCGTGGCGTCAACGCAGGGCTCCGTGCGGACGCACTCGGGTCGGTTACGGTTACGGTTACGGTTACGGGGCAGCCGCTTCCGCGTGCGCCTTGATGTCGGCGAGATCCTGCTCGATGCACTTCTTCATCACGCCCTTCATGAGGAAGCCCATCCAGCTCATCAGCTTGGCGCCGATTGAGTTGGCCTTCCACCCCATCGTCATCGAGAGCTCGGTTCCGCCCTCCACGGGTGCGCAGCGCATCTCCGTCCGGTAGGTGCAGCCGCACGACTCTGCGGTGGTCGTGTAGCTGTTGGGGGGATCGAACGCGGCGATCTCCATCTCCTCGGTGGCGTCGCGCTTGAACATGGTGCGGGTCTCGCGCCAGCGCGTGCCGACCCCCAACGGTCCGTCCGTCAGCAACTCGACCTTCTTGATGCCCGTGATGCGCGCCTCGGCACCTTCCAGATCCGTGATGATTGCGAAGACCGCATCCTGCGGCGCTGCGATGTGCTTGCTGACCGTCATCTGACCCATGGCGCGATCTCCTGTGCAGGGCCGCGCATCATACCGGCCGCAGCCGCCCATCAGTCCCACGTGAAGTAACGCAGCTTGCGCTTGGTGTCCGGATCCCGCGTGTCCACCCGGTAGGTGTACAGTCGCCCGGCGCGGTCGATCACCACCTTCACGAGATCCTCGCTGTCGGGGTCCAGGGTCTTCGCGATGCGCACGACGTCCTCCAGGCTCGCGACCTTCTGGTCGTTGATCGACACCAGGATGTCGCCGCGGCGGATGTCGAACGCATCGGCCTGCAGGCCCTTGGCCATGCCGGTGATCCGCACGCCCAGGGGCTGCCCCGTGCGCTCGTCCTTCACGACGGCCGTCTTGATCAGATCGCCCAGGGCCGCGACGCCGCGGCCACCGAAGTACGCGCGCGTCTTGTCGTCGAACTCGACCACCCGGTCGTAGCGGTTGCCCGCGCGCACGTGCTTCCGCGGCTTCAGGACCTCGAGACGCGGCAGCCGCGTACGCTTCGCCGCCTCGCCGCGCGGCTGCGCCCCCGGCCCGGCCCGGGGCGCGGGCCGGATCGGGCCCTCGTCGTCGCTGTCGGCACCGTGCGAGTCATGTAGGTAGGTCTTCGTCGCGCGGACCTGCCCGTCCTCGAGCACGTCGTAGAGCACGTGGTACACGCGCTCCCGCGCAGGCTCGACGGCCTTCAGCCGGAAGCGCGCCGCCTCCTCGCTTGACGAGCGGATGATCTCGCCGACCGCGAACGAGGCCGCCTTGCCCGTGGCGTGGAAGCGGAAGCCGATCGCTGTCTCCAGGTCAGGGTCGTACGCGACCATGAACACGGTCCCCAGCTGCGAGAGCGCGTCCAGATCCGGCGCCGCTTCGATGACGGTGGGGGCCTCGGGCGCCGGCTTGGGCGGCAGCGGACCCGAGAACGGCCAGTGCGCCGGCCGATGCGCCTGATAGCGCCAGACCACGGTGCCCATCGACTCCCTGCCGACCGGCTGCGCCGGATGCCAGCGCAGGCCCGAGGAGCGGGCTCGCTCGTAGCCCCGCCGGACCTCGGGCTCCAGGCGGGCCTCGGCGGTCGCCCCGCCCAGGAGCACGAGGAGCCCCGTCGTGAGCAGGAGGCCGGCGAGCCCCAGGTTGGTCAGCTGCAGCGCGCGCCGCCAGCGGTGGGGCGTCATGCGGGTTGCGTTCATGCGGCCTCCGATCGGACCCTTGGACGCCGCCGGGGGCCGGATCGGGGTGCGTAATTTTACGCACCTCGTCGGCGGAGCGAGATCCTGGATCACCTGCGGAAGCCTGTTCGCTGGGCTTCCGAGCCGGGACCGAGCTTTGCAATGGCCCCTGGAACGGAGGAGCCCATGCAGACACCCCTCCAGGTGATCTTCCACGACCTGGAACGGTCCGAGGCCATCGAGCAGGCCGTCGAGCGCCACGCGGTGGACCTCGAGCGGCACTTCGATCGCATCACGTCGTGTCGTGTCGTCGTCGAGGCGCCGCATCGCAGCCAGCACAAGGGGCGCGTCTACGCCGTGCGCATCGAGCTGGGCGTCCCGCGCAAGGACATCGTCGTCACCCGCGAGCCCGGCCGGGATGAGAAGCACGAAGATGTGTACGTGGCCATAGGCGACGCATTCAAGGCTGCGAAGCGTCAGCTCCGAGACTACGCTCAGAAGCTGCGTGGCGACGTGAAGCGCCACGCCTCGCCGCCTGATGCACCCCCTGAGCCGTAGCCCCCGGGAGCGAACCGTCGCGTGACCGATCTCGACCTCGATCTCAGTCTGCGCTGCCCCGTTCTCGTGGCAGATCCTCGTGCGTGGCGCGAGGTGCTGCGC
>JAHEIK010000132.1:0-5920 GCA_024639415.1 Planctomycetota bacterium | reverse complement strand
ATGAACTGGCCTCCGACTCGACGCTCGACCTGCTCGAGTACGGCGCGGTCGCCGTCGCGGACCTCGGCAGCGTCGAGCCCGACGTGTTCTCGCTGGTCTCCTGGTTTGCGCATGCACGACCCGAGAGCGTCGTGCTCCTGCGTCGCGGACTCGAGCCCCTGCCGTTCGAGCTCATGGACTTCGCGGTCCGGGGCTACTCGTACGACACGCCGGAGGAGGCCATGCAGGCTCGCATGGCCGTGGCCGACCTCGTGCTCTCCGGGGCCTACGCGCGCAGCGTGACCGTCTCGCGTCGCATCGACCCGACGGCGATTGCCGGCAACCGCGCACTCCGGCGCCGACGGGCGCGCAACGGTGTCACCGCAGCCGTGCATCTGGCGGCGCGCGCCCTGCTCGCCGACAACCCCGGTGAGGCGATCCTCGCCATGGGTGTCGCGCTCCGCGCGGAACCCGACGCCTACGACCTGCTGCTGCGCGCCGCCTTGCTGCATCGCCGTGGCGGTCACTGGGCGGATGCGATCGCGCCGCTGGAGCGAGCCGTTCGCGCCAACCCCCGCTCCGCCGCGGTTTGGCGCGAGCTGGGCGTCGTGCGCCAGAACGGTGGCGTGCCCGGAGCCGAGGACGCCCTGCGGCGTGCCCTGCAGGTGCGTGAGGACTACGAGGCGCTCGTCACGCTCGCCCTGCTGCTGTCGCGCCGCGGCGAGCAGAGCGAGAGCACCAAGCTGCTCCAGCGTGCGCTGACGGTCTCCGGGGGCCAGCTGAACCTCGTGTTGCCTGCGCTCGTGCAGCGCGCCGGCCACGAAGGCGGCCTGCACGTGCAGCCCTGGGAGCAGGAGCGCGTGCGCGACGTCCTGACCATCCGTGGCGGCCAGGCCCGTGCGGAGCCGCCCCAGGATGCTCCGTGGAGCTTCTTCGACGCCGCTCGCGCCCACCTGCTGCTGGGGGAGAACGACGCCGCGTTGGCCCTGGCGCAAGAGGCCAAGGAGCACCTGAGCGCGCCCTGGCAGACCGAGACCTTCGGCGAGTCGCTCGACGCGTTCGAGGCAGCCGGCGTCGACGTGCAGCCGTTGCGTCAGGCGCTGGCGATCGAGCTGCGCACCAAGGCACCCGCCTCCGAGATCCGGCCCGCCTTGGGGCGCACGGCCACGTTCCCCGCCGCGGTCCGCGCACCGGAGTGGTTCGTGAAGAACGTGCCGTGCATGACGGCGTGTCCCGTCGGCACGGACGCGGGTGCCTACGTGCATCTGCTCGCCGAGGGCCGCTTCGAGGATGCGTTCCGCGTCGCGCGGGGGCCGAACCCGTTCGCGTCGGTCTGCGGCCGTATCTGCGCCGCGCCGTGCGAGGACGCCTGCCGCCGGGGGCACATCGATGCGCCCGTCGAGATCCGTTCCCTCAAGCGCTTCCTCACGGAGCGTCACGGGGTCGAAGGCGTGGAGCAGCGGACCGACGAGGTCCTGGACGGCTCATCCGCCCCGTGCATCCAGGGCGACGCATACGCCAGTCGCCTGCGTCAGCTCGGCTCCGAAGGCGGCTCACGCAAGGTCGCGGTCGTTGGCGGGGGGCCGTCCGGTCTCGCGTGCGCACACGATCTCGCGCTGCTGGGCCACGACGTCACGCTCTTCGAAGCTTCCCACCAGCTCGGCGGCATGATGCGCCAGGGCATCCCCATCTACCGCCTCTCCCGGGACCTGCTGGAGCTCGAGATCGGGGCCATCCTGAGTCTCGGCGTGAAGGTCGAGCTGGGCAAGGGACTCAGCGCCAAGCGCACACTAGCTTCGCTCTTCGCGCAAGGCTACGACGCGGCCTTCCTTGCTTCCGGTGCCGGCCGCGGGCGCCACCTCGAGGTCGAGGGCGCCGAACTCGACGGCGTCGTGCGCGCGATCGACTTCCTGCTGAACGCCAACCAGGGCTACCGCATGGACATGGGGGAGCGCGTGGTCGTCGTCGGCGGCGGCAACGTGGCGCTCGACGTGGCGCGCACGGCCCGCCTGGGCCGCGCGCCGGAGTCCGCTTCCCACGGGGCCATCCGGGAGGCGGCGCGCGACCAGTTCGGCCCGGCGCTCGAGGGCGGCGAGCTGCGCAGCGCCTTGCGCGGTGGGCGGCGGCAGGTCCACGTCATCGCCCGGCAGCCCTTCGGCGAGTGGCCGGCCCAGCGCACCGTCCGTGGCACCGAAGAGCTCGATCACGCCCGGGACGAGGGCATCGTCTTCCATCCGCTGCGCGGCGTGCGGCGCGTGCGCGGTGCCAACGGCAAGGTGGCGGCCGTCGAGCTGGCCGAAGTCGTGCAGGTGTACGACAAGAAGGGTCGCTACGCGCCGCGCTACGGCGCGTACACGGCCGAGGTGCTCGAGTGCGACACGCTCTTCCTCGCCGTCGGGCAGGAGCCGGAGCTTGACTACCTGCAGGGCACGGCCGACGTCGCCCGCACTCCGCGCGGGCTGATCGACGTCGATCCCGACACGCTCGCGACGAAGATGCCCGGCGTCTTCGCCGGCGGCGATGCCGCCTTCGGGCCGCGCACGGTGATCGAAGCGGTCGCGGACGGCAAGCGCGCCGCTCGCAGCATGCAGGCGTACTTCTCCGGCGGTCGCGAGCTGCCGTCGAACTGGCTGTTCCAGGAGATCCACCCGCGCGCCGTGCCTACGGCGGACGGCTACGACGCCACGCCCCGTGAGGCGCCGCCGTGTACCGCCGTCGGGCGCCGCACGGGTATCGCCGAGGTCGAGGGGCCGTACGACGAGGCCCAGGCCGTGGAGCAGGCCGGACGCTGCCTCGTGTGTCACGTCCAGACCGTCTACGATGGCGAAGCGTGCATCGCTTGCGGCCGCTGCACCGAGATCTGCCCCTACGCCTGCCTCTCCTTCGCCGGGCCGGACGACGTTTCGGTCGACGGTGGGGGTGAAGTGGTCCTCGACAGCGCGGCCGGCGAGGTGTACATGGTCAAGGACGAGGATCGCTGCGTGCGGTGCGGGCTCTGCGCAGAGCGCTGCCCGACCGGCGCGATGACCATGGAGCACTTCTCGACGAGTCCTACGGAGGTCCGGATTTGAGCGAGCGCCTCTCCCGTCGCTGGCTTCTGCGCGCCGGCGCCCTCGGAGGTGCCGTGGTCGGCGGCTTGGTGCATGCCTACGCCTGGGGCCGCTCGCTGGTGCCGAACGTGCTCTACGAGCCGCCGAAGAAGCGTCGCCTCGGGGCACCCACGCGCTTCCCCGAGGGCTCCACGTTCCTGCAGGAAGAGAAGGTGTTCATCGTCCGCCAGGGCGCCGCGCTGCGGGCCATCTCGGCGATCTGCACGCATCTGGGCTGCACCGTCGGCGTGCAGGATGCGGGCTACCACTGCCCGTGCCACGGCAGCGCCTTCGACGCGACGGGCGAGAACCTCTCCGGGCCCGCGCCGCGACCGCTTCCCTGGCATCCGCTGTCCTTGCGCGGTGGCGCGCTCATCGTCGATCTAGGTAGCGAGGTCGGGCCCGAGGTCACGCTGGAGGCACCGCTGCCGCCCGACCCGGAAAAGCCCTCCAGGAAGTCCGGGAAGGGCTCCGCCAAGAAGGCCAAGGGGGAGGGTAAGTGAGCGGCCGCGACGGCTTCATCGCCAGGCTCTTCCGCTCGTGGATCCCGCGCACGCCGCGTGAGTCCTCCGAGGCGGTCGTGCGCAACATCTGGCTGCACGCCTTCCCGGCGCGCATCACGAAGCGCTCGCTCTCCTGGCTCGCGAGCGGCTGGCTCGGCACCGCCTCCCTGCATCTGTTCATCGTTCTCTGCCTCACCGGCGGGGTGCTGATGTTCCTCTACGTGCCGAGCGTCGAGCGCGCCTACGAGTCGGTGAAGGACATCGAGTTCGTCGTCTCCTTCGGCGCTTGGATCCGCGGGACGCATCGCGTCGCGGCGCACCTGATGGTCGTCGCCGTCGTGCTGCACCTCGTGCGCGTGTTCCTCACCGGCGCGTACAAGAAGGAAGGGGCGCCCGGCGCCCACAGGCCCCTGAACTGGTGTGTCGGTCTCGCGCTGCTCGTCCTGACGTTCGGCCTGTCCTTCACGGGCTACCTGCTCCCCTGGGATCAGCTGGCCTACTGGGCCGTGACGGTCGGGACGCAGATCGCCGCCGCGGCACCGCTCGTCGGTGAGCAGCTGAGGGATCTGCTGCTGGGCGGCACAGTCGTCGGGCAGCCCACGCTGCTGCGCTTCTACGTGCTGCACTGCTTCGTGTTGCCTGCGCTGACGATCTTCCTCGTCGCGTGGCACATGTGGCGCATCCGCAAGGACGGCGGCCTCGCCGTGGCCGATCGCGTCGCCGAGGACGCGCGCGAACAGGCGGCGATCACGCCGCCGCCGCCCGGCAAGACGTACACCCTCATGGGCACGACGCCCGGCGGCACGGTCCAAGCGTCCTCCTCGGCCGGACTGATCGAGCAGGCCAGCACGCCGAGCGTGCCGGCCGTCCCACGGCGCACGATGGCCGTCTTCCTCGCCGTCTTGGCGCTCTGCAGCGTCCTGGGCCTGCTGCTGCACGCGCCGCTCGAGGAGCCCGCGAACCCGGCGGTCACGCCCAACCCCGCCAAGGCGCCGTGGTACTTCCTCTGGCTCCAGGAACTGGTTTCCATCCTCACGTTCCGCATCGGGAGCTTCGTCGTCGACGGCACGCTCGTGGGCGGCATCCTGCTGCCGGGCGTGCTGATCGGCGCGCTCGGCGCCTGGCCCTACATCGACAAGAGTCCGGCCTCCGCCGCGGGCGTGTGGTTCCACCCGAGCCGCAAGGTGCAGAACCGGGTGTTCCTCCTCCTGCTCTTCGCCTGCGTCGTGCTCACGATCATCGGCATGTACTTCCGCGGACCCTACTGGGCCTGGACCTGGCCCTGGGGCGAGCACGCGTCGCATCCCACACTCACCTGACCCACCACCGCCAACCGAGACCCTCACCCTCCAAGGAGCTTCCCCTGAGCGAGAACGCCCACAAGCGCGCTGACCTCAAGCTGATCGGCATCGCGGGCGCGGTGCTGTTGCTGGTGAGTGTCATGGCCCTCTGGCGCGAGGCGGCGCCGGAGTGGGCCGACGCCCAGGACCGCGTGCGCAAGATCGTGGCCGAACGCCTGGGCGAGGAACGCGCGGCCGAGGTCCCGACGGGTCTGCAGCAGGTGTGGGTGGAGGCGCTGGACCGCGTCGACCGCTGCGTCACCTGTCACGCCACGATCGACTGGGGCCCCGAGCTGGCCGACGCCCCGAACCCCGCGCGCTCGCATCCCGACATCCCCTGGCTCGCCAAGCACCCGATCGAGTCCTACGGCTGCACGATCTGCCATGGGGGTCAGGGCGCGGCGACGACGATGGCGGACGCTCACGGCGAGGTCGCCTTCTGGGAGGAGCCGCTGCTGAGCGAGCGGCGCGCACGCCCGTACGGTCTCGAGGCGCGCGAGCTGATGGAGATGGCGTGCAACCACTGCCACATGCACGATGCCGAGGTCGAGGGCATGCCGTTGCTCAACGCGGCGAAGGCCTTCGTCGTGAAGAAGAACTGCATTCGCTGCCACACCCTGTTCGGGGAGGGTACGACGAAGGCACCGGATCTTTCGCGTGAGGGCGAGAAGCATCCGACGGCCTACCACTTCCCGGCCGGCTGGAGGGGACCGAACAGCGCGCTGGCGTGGCACGTGGCGCACTTCAAGGAGCCCTTCGTGTTGGTGCCCGAGACGCTGATGCCGACGTTCATGCTCGAGGGCAAGCAGGCGGAGGGGCTCTCGCTGCTCGTGCTGTCGTGGCGCCGGCAGGATCTTCCGGCGGCCTACGTCCCCCAACCCGCGCGCTGACGCGCGGGTTGCCCGTAACCGTAACCGATCAAGTGCTAGCCGCGTTGCGGCTGGCATGCGGAGCAGGGGGCGCGCGTCTTCTTCCTCGTGCAGCGAGGGGAGGGGATCGGCGGAGGGAG
>JAHEIK010000569.1 GCA_024639415.1 Planctomycetota bacterium | reverse complement strand
GGGTGAGAACTACGCTGCGCGGCGCAGGCGTAGTACGGGCAGCCGACGATCTCCCTCGAGGAACCGGATCGACAACACGCCGCCGGTGATGTTGCTCGACGGTTTCGCTGGTCGATCGAGGAACACGTCGTCAGGCGTACGTTGCCCGAGCCCTTGGTGAGGGCGGTGCTCATTGAACCAGCTTCGATAGCGATCGAGCCTGGTCTCGATTGCCTTGTCGGAGCGATAGAGGAACAAGTGGCGAGCGTACTCGTTCTTCATCGATCGCCAGAATCGCTCGATGATTCCGGTGGACCCCTTCTTGCGGACGGCACCGTAGCGGCGGCGGATGCCATGCCGACGAAGCAACCCGTTCACGAGCTTGTTCTGAAACGCCCGGTCCTTGTCGGAGACGAGCCAGGTGGGGGAGCCGCACTTGCTGATCGCGCTACGCAGGAGGCGGGCTGCGAAGCGGCTGTTCGGCTCGCCGCGGATGAAGCCGAGGTCCAACACCTTGCGCGAGTAGGCATCGATCACCGCTCCGACGAAGACCGGCCGGACGATCCCCTTCAGCCGCGTGAAGTCGATCATCCAGATGTGGTTCGGGTGCTTGGCCAGGAGCCCGGCAACGGCTCCAGGCAACAGGCGGTCGTCGGGCGTGGGCACGCGGGGCCGTCGCAGGATGCGCTGGACGCTGCTGCGCGACGCCTTGACTCCCAGGCGAGCCAGTTGCCCGGCGATCCGGCGCGTGCCCCAGGCAGGCCACTCGGCCCTGAGGCGATGGACCAACTCGCGAACGAGGTCCGGCAGTCCGTGGATCGGCGGGAGCAGCGTGGCGCTTTTCCGGCGCATGACGGCCCGCCAGTTGAGGATCGTCTGGCGCGTGAGGCAGAAGACATCGGCGGTCGCCGTGATCGAGAGCTGGTAGCGTGCCGCGTGCCACAGGATCTCCAGCCGTTCGTGGTGGCGGTAGTGGGGCCGTCGGAGCCCGGGAACACGCAGGAACCTCGCGCGCAGCAACGCGCCTTCGGCTTCGAGCTGTCGAACGCGCTCCTCCAGCACGGCGATTTGGCCGGAGAGCGGTCCTCGGCGTCCGACGGTCGAGCGCCAGCGGTCATGGGCGAGCGCGATGGCGCGGGCGACGAGGAGGAGGGCTTCGTGCATGGTCCGAATCTAGAGCCACGCGCCAGATCGGACTGGTGGACGGTCACCCGCCTGAACCCGCAAGAAACGGGCGTGGAGGTGGGTGCAAGACTCGGGGGCCGGTGCAGCTAGCCAAGGCGAGCGACTGCCTCCGCCATCCGGCTTGGATCCGTGTGCAGGTAGATCGTGGTCGTCGAACCTGACGCATGCCCCATCAGTCGTTGGATGGTCGGCAGGTCCACGCCCCGCGC
The DNA here is from genome assembly GCA_024639415.1 of Planctomycetota bacterium. GTDB lineage: Bacteria > Planctomycetota > PLA2 > PLA2 > JAEUHO01 > JAHEIK01. The sequence continues at coordinate 1,404 of JAHEIK010000569.1, read as the reverse complement.
CGCAAGCATCGTTCCGAAGGTGTGGCGCAGCGGGTGCCAGCTCACCTCGGGGGTGCCCGCCTTGCGGCAGAGCAACCGGAGCGAGCGGAGGTGATTGGAGTGGTTCTTCGGGTTCACGACACGCACGATCGGGCCCGTGATGGGGCGATGCCGCTTGAGGACTTCGAGGAGGCGATCGTTGATCGGGACGCGCCGATCGCGATGCGTCTTGGTGCCTCGGACCAGGAGCGTGCTCGCATCCCAGTCGACGTCACCCGCTTGCAGGTGGAGGAACTCGCTCTGACGTAGACCCGCCAAAGCGGCCAAGGCGATGGCGGGCTCCAAGCGGTGGCCGCGGGCATGGAGCAGCAGGCGGTCGAGTTCGGCAGGCGCCAGCGTCTCGGGCTCGGAGCGGTGAACTGCCGGCCCTCGGAACGAACCGACGAAGTCGGGACAGGCAACGCCGGCCTCTTCCGACCAGCCGATGAAGCGTCGGCAGGCCCTCACGACCATCTGGATCTGCCGGGGCGACCACTCGGCGTGCTCCTGGATGTACGCCTCGAGCATCGGGCGGTTCCATGTCCCCATGGGCGCGCGCGCCCAGGCACGCCAGACCGGCCCCAGCTTGGCCTCGTAGTAGCGCACCGTGTCGGGGGCCCTCGTCAGACGCACGTGCTCCAGGAAGCGCGTGAGCGCCTCCTCGGCATTCACCGTGACCGAAGGAAGGGCCCTTCCTTCCTCACGTGCCTCGACTGCCTGCTTGTGCATCTCGACAAGCCGCGGATCGCTGGTCTTGAGGGCCTTCGAGCGGACGCGCCCCTTGGTGTCTCGCCACTGCACGGACGCCAGCCGGATGCCGCGTGACGTCTCTCTCCATCGGATCCAAGCCATCGGAATCGCCTTTCTGCTGACGCGAATCTGCTGACACGAGATCTTCTCGCGGGCCACCGACACGCTAGACTCGCAATGAATAGGCGTTTCAAACGCACGGGCCCGTAGCTCAGTTGGTTAGAGCAGGGGACTCATAATCCCTTGGTCGGAGGTTCGAGTCCTCCCGGGCCCACTACTCTCACGCGCAAGTACTTGGCGTCTGTGGCCAGTCGTTGCGCGTCCGGTGCGTATCGCGCCCACGCTGCCCGAGTGCGAGGTAGTGCGCAACGGTGCGAGGTCGTGGCGTGCGACGGTCACGAATCCACCCAAAGTGGCTCTCCGTTTCGGTGACGGTCCGGTCTGCTGGATTGCCGCGCACCGGACCGTCCAAACAACCGAGGAAGAAGTGTTTATGTACTGCCCGTGGCGTGCGAGTCCTGGTCCAGGCTCGTGACAAAGTCCCTATAGACACTTTGAGCGAATAGCTTCATGAAGTAGATGTGGGCGCACCGGAATCTCAGCGCAGTACCGAACAGCAGGCCTGCGACGATCAAC
>JAHEIK010000131.1:4303-8979 GCA_024639415.1 Planctomycetota bacterium | reverse complement strand
AGTCGTTGCCCGGCCCGTGCGCCCACCAGGGTGCGTCCGCCCGCCACGTAGGGGCATCGCGAGGGACGCCGCAGGCGGAGCGAGTCGTTGCCCGGCCTACCGCACCAGGCCCCAGCGGCTCACGGGCCAGATCCGGACGCGCACCCGACCGATCAGGTCGTCGACGGGGATGTCGCCGGGATCCCGGTAGCGGCTGTCGCGGCTGTCCGTCGTGTTGTCCCCCATGCAGAAGACGCCCTGCTTGGAGATCCTGTGCGCATTGCGCGCGGGGTGGCCGCCATGCGGCACGCCCTGCGTCCCGAGATGCGCGTAGTGCAGATCGCGATCCACGGCGACGTCCAGCACCCGGCTCCCCGGCCCGCGCTCGCCGACCGTCAGGCCCAGCGCGGCGTCCGGCGCGGCGCGCCCACCCTGCCAGGACCAGTCGGCGCACGCGGCGCGCAGGACGCCATCCACGTAGGAGAGGCGCAACTCGAGCGGCCCGGCCGAGGGGGGCGCCTGGCGCGAGGCGAGCACCTCGGGCGGCGCCAGCAGCTCCTCGTCCTTCGAGCGTTCTTCGCGCAGCACGATGCCCTGGAGACCGACCTCGAGCGTCCACGTCAGGACCTCGCCCTCCGCGCTCCCGCCCGGCCCGCGGCGGAGCTCGAGGACGAGTCCGCCGCGCTCGCCGCGCTCGCCGCGCAGGCGCGCGTAGCCGTCGCGCAGCACGTAGCTGTTGCCAAGCTCACTGGGGGGATGCGCCGCAAAGCCGCCCGAGCGCCACGTCCAGGAGCGCCCCCCCGCCCGCTCGACCGGCTGTCCCCAGCCACGCGGCGTGTCCTTGCCGAACTCCCATGCGCCGACGTGGCTGCGTAGGGCCTCTCGGACCTCGTCCGGCTTCACCAGCAGCTTGCCGTCGATGAAGACGTCGCCGTGGAGGATCGCGATCTCCTCCCCGGGCAGACCCACCAGCCGCTTCACGTAGGTGGTGCCGCCCTTGTCGTACGTCACGATCGACCAGCGCTCGGGCACCCCACCGATGTTGGGCAGGAACACCGCAACGCGGTCGTCGACCTGCAGGGTGGGCAGCATGCTCTTGGACGGGATGTGGTAGATCGGCACGATGAAGAGCTTCAGCACGAAGAACAGCAGCGTGGCTCCGAGCAGCCACGGTCCCTCGTGCAGCAGGATGCGGCGGACCGTGTCGCCACCCGTCGCCGTGAGGACGACGGTCGGTCGTCCGCGGTCGACGCGGTGCAGCAGGTGACGCACCGCGCGCACGGCGCCGAAGCGCTGGCCGTGCCCGGCCTCGTCCAGCGCGCCCAGGTGCGCGGCGATGTCGGCCTGGATGCGCCCGCGCGCGGCGGGATCGCGCACGGCCGAGGCGATGCGGGCGGCCGCCTGGGCGCGCTTGCCCTGGGCCACGGGCGGCTCGGACGCCCCCATGTCCCCTTGCGCCGGGGTGCCCGCAGCGCGGTAGAGCGGGAGCCCGTCTCGTGAGCGCCCGTCGACGACGACGCGACCGTCCTTCACGAGCCGGTGCAGCAGCGCGTGCACGCAGCCCTCGCGCGACTCGGCCGCCTGGGGCACGGCGGTCCGCACCGCCTCCACGAGAGCCAGCACGTCGGCCGGTCCCCGTGCGAGCGTGCGCTCCACCATGCGCTCAGCCTTGTCGTCGCCCTGCCCACTCACGATGCGCGCAGGGTACTCGCGAGTCGGGCGTGGGGGGATCTTCGCGACCCCACACGCAGGAACGGGCAACCACTCACGCCCGCTACGCGGGCGTTCGGGATGCCCCTACAGGCACACGGTGCACACGAGCGGCTGGGCGTCAGAGCAGCAGCATCAGCGCGAACACGATCACCAGCAGCACGATCCCGAGGATGATGCGCGGAACGGGCGGCTCCCCGCGCAGTCCGCCGTCGGCATCGAACTCCCGCTCGAGGAACTCGTCGTACTCGTCGTCGTCCAGATGGGTGGACGGCAGGTCGTCCCCGTCGCGGCGGCTCATGCCGACGACTCACCCAGCGTGGCCGAGAGGGCCTTGGCCGGCATGAAGCGATGCCACACGGGGCGCTCGCGGAGCGAGCTCGGATCCAGCCCGCCCGGCCAGCGCGGAACCACCGGCCGGCGTCGCAGGCGCATGCCGGCCGCTTGCAGCGACTGATCGGCCTTGCGCGCGTTGCACGACACACAAGCGGTGACGCAGTTGAGCCACGAGGTCTCGCCGCCGCGCGAGCGCGGCCGCACGTGATCGAGCGTGAGGGCGCCCGCGCCCGGCGCGCGACCGCAGTACACGCACTCGTAGCCGTCGCGCCGATACACGTTGCGGCGCGAGAAGGAAACAGGCACGTCGGGGAAGCCGTTGTAGTGCGTCAGCACGATCACGTCGGGCACGGGGAACTCGAAGCCGATGCCGCGCAGGCGATGCACGTCGTCCGGACCGCGCTCGATCCAGGCCTCCCACTGCGCGACCTCGAAGGTCCCGGGATGCACCGCGCCGGCGACACCGCGCGCCATCAGCACCACGGCACGGCGCACCGTGGTCGTCGTCACCGGCATCCACGAGCGGTTCAGGACCAGCGTCTTGCGGTCGAGCATCGCAACGATCCTACCGTTCGTTGCAGCACGAGCCAGCAACACGTTGCGCTACGTGAGGTTCACTGCAGCTTCGCGAAGGCGCCGAGCACCGCGGCGCGCGAGGCCCAGCGGATGTAGACCGCCACCTGGATCACGAGGAACAGTGCGACGAGCACGAGCACTGCATCACCCGTGAGGCTGCGTCCGAGCACACCGAGCCCCAGGAGGAGCAGGAAGGCCGGCGCGCCGATCGCGAGCGCCACGCCCCAGGAGCGCAGCCGCAAGGCCCGCCACAGCCCGCGCAGGAAGGCGACCAAGGCGCTGCGCTTGCTGTAGACGATCAGCTCGGCACGCGCGAGATCGGCCGCGATCCGGAACCAGAAGAAGCACACGACGAGAACGGCCTCGCGCACGCGCTCGCCCCACCAGGCCGAGCCCTCGGAGGCGGCCATGAACTCGTCCGGCTTGATCGACCCGCCCCACACCTCCAGCACGATGCGTGCGACCACGTAGTAGGCGAGGGCGAACACGATGCCGACGCGCAGCATGCGGCCGTACCACTTGGCGCCGTGCGACAGGAACGAGCTGACGCGCACGGGGTTCTCCCCGCCGACGGCCGTGCCGAGCAGGCCGCCGGCCGCGAGCGCGCCAAACAGCCAGGCGATCACGACGACCCAGAAGTGCGTGATCGTGAGCCGGTCGAAGAGGGCGGACTCGCCGCGCTTCAGGTCCTGCCAGATGCCGGGATCGAGGCCCGCGCTCCAGCCCTGCGCGGCCTCGACCGCGTCGGGCTGCTCCCCCGCAAGAACCGCGGCATGCGGGTTGTAGTCGAGGCGATCCGCCACGCCCTGCCAGAACGGGAGCACCACCGTCAAACCGAGGAGCAGCTGCACCAACACGATCACCGACAGCACGCGCCAGCTGGCGCGCGCGTGGCCGAGGCCGACCCGGAGCAGGCCGGGTGCGGGCGCCTTCCTGCGGGGCGCCCGCCGAGCGTGCGCAGGCGACGGCTCGACCGGCAGGTCGTCCACGGGCGGGAGCTCTGCGAGCGGCGTCTCCATGCCCGGATCGACCGGCATGTCCTGGGGCGCCACAGCGTGCGGATCGACCATCAGAGCCCCCCGTAGAAGGAGGTGCTCATCTGGACCCAGCCGAGCGCGCGCAGACCGACCTGCAGGGCGGCGCCCGGGCTGCGGCGCGTGGAGCGGCCGTCGTTCGTGCGGTCGCGATCGAGACCGTAGGCGTAGTAGGGATCCACTTCCGCCGACAGCGCCTTGACCGGACCGCGGAAGCGCAGCTTCGCCCAGCGCGCTTGCTGCGGGCGCTTGGGGGTCACGCGGCTGAGCGCGTTCTCGTGCGTCGTGAGGGGCTCGGCGCCCAGCGCGCCGCGCACGACCGCGCCCTCCATGGGCGAGACGGCGTACTCGCGGAGTGAGTCGTCACGCTCCCACAGGAAGTCGCGCACGGTGCCGTCCTCGAAGCGCACGCGGACGTCCATCGGCATGCGCACGCCGCCGTAGCGCCGCATCGTAACGAGCGACTCGAACGCCTTGCTCTCGCCCCCCGGTCCCGGGCCGAGACGCGGCAGCGGCTTGGCGGTGATCGCCTCGATCCCGAAGTCGAAGCTCGTGTCGCTCTCGAACAACTCGCGGAGCAGCCAGCGGATGTCGCCCTTGCCGTCCTTCCTCGCAACCTCCACCACGACGTCGTAGAAATCGCGCGGCTCCGGATGCTGGAAGCGGTAGCGGTCGCAGTACGTCCGCATGATCCGGACCATCGTCGTCTCGCCGACGTAGCCCTCGATCGTGCGCAACGAGGCCGCGGTGCGCCTGTACGAGTTGTTTCGGTACGAGCGCCGGTTCATGTACTCCCATGCGCGCCGTCCCGCAATCGGATCGGTCACGGGCGTACGCGCGTTCGACATGCGCTCCCGCTCGCGCGGCGACGCCGGCAGCGGCTGGAGGTGCGTGAGCAAGGGCACTTCGCGCAGGAACGACAGCGGCGTCACCTCTCCGTACGCACCCCACAGGGAGATGCGGTCCGGGGGATGGTTGACGCCGAGGCCCTCGGCGACGGAACTGACCAGCGCGAGCTTGCCGAACGGGATCTTGAGCTCG
>JAHEIK010000131.1:0-4293 GCA_024639415.1 Planctomycetota bacterium | reverse complement strand
GCGTACCACGTCGCCGCACTCGTGCCCTGGTACGCCTTCGCGAGCACCTTCGCCGTGGCGTAGGTGTTCATGCCCTCATCCATCCAGGCGTGCCGGAACTCGTTCGTCCCGACCAGACCGTAGAAGTGCTGGTGGCCGAACTCGTGGACGAGCACCCCTTCGGGACTCAGCCGCCGCGCAGCACGGATGTAACGCGTGCCGCCCGTGATGAGGGTCGGGTACTCCATGCCGCCCGCATCCCGGCCGCGGTGGTCGGGATCCACCACGGTGAGCGTCGGATACGGATACGGGCCGAACCACCAGCCCATGTAGGCCAGCGCGTGGAAGACGGCCTCGCGGTGGCGATCGAGCTGATCTTCGTGCTCGGGTTGCAGCAGGAAGTAGACGGTCACCTCGGGAAGGTCGAGCGACTCGCGCGGCACGCCGAGGATCTTGGCGACGCGCCGCTGCTCCTGCTTGTGCTCATCGGTCAGCCACGACTTGTCGAACGTCACCTCGTGCAGCTTGAAGTCCTCGCCGCACACCCAGGCGAAGTCGTGAACGTCCTCCGCCTTGTAGCGGTAGGTGATGGAGCCGTCCTCGCGGCGCACGCCGTCGCCGAGGCGGATCCCCGTAGCGCCGAGCTTGCCCTCGAAGCGCTCGGGCACGGTCAGGCTGACCACGTACGAGCCGTAGTCGGCGTAGAACTCGCTGCTGCCGTGGAACTGATGGCAGTTCCAGCGCCAGGACGTCTCGCCGCCGATCGTGTCCTCTTCCCAGACGCCGGGCTTCGGATACCACTGCGCGACCATGAAGAAAGCGCCGTTTCCGCCCTGGCCGGTGCGCGCGAAGACCCGCGGCATGCGGCTCTCCCAGGCGAGATCGAACGTGGCTTCACCGCCTGCGGGGATGGCTGTCCGCAGCGGGATGCGCACGACGGTCTCGTCGTCGGTGTTGCCGTCGTCCTCGTGCACGAACTCAAGCTTGCCCGCCTCGACGAGCTCGGGCCCGTCCTCACGCTTGAACGACGTGAGGTCGATGCTGCCGGGCTTGCTCGGGTCGAACGTGTGGCCACGGTGCGAGCCCAGCGACTCGCGCATGAACGTCGAGCGCTCGTTCTTGAACGCGTTGAGGTAGAGATGCAGGCGCATCTCCTTCACCTCGACGGGCGAGGTGTTCTTCCAGCGGAGCTTGCCCTTGGCGTCGATGCGGTGCGTCTTGGCGTCAAGGCGCGCGTCGATGGTGTAGGCGAGCTTGCGCTCCGCTGCGCTCGTGTCCTCGGCCCCGGCCGGCGGTTCCGGAAGCAGCCGGGGGACCAGGTGCGCCGCGAGGGCAAGGAGCGCCCAGAGGAGAAGCAGGCCACGACGACTCATGCCTTGTAGGCCCCCTCGATCAGGTCCTCGAAGCGCTCGACGATGACGTGACGCCGCAGCTTGAGCGTCTGGGTCAGGAGACCGTTGGCGCTGTCGGGCACGACCGGCAAGACCGCGATGCGCGTGATGCGCTCGAAGCCCTTGAGGCCCGCCGTGCGGGTGCGCGCTTCCTTGCGCAGCAACTCGCGCACGTCCTCGCGCTCGGCGAGATCGGCCGCCGTGGGGTGACCCTCGAGGCCGAGGGCCTTCGCCACCTCGAGCGCGTCGGGCACGAGCAAGGCAGCCAGCACCTTCTGATCCTGCCCCACGACGATCGCCTGCTCGATGAGCGGCGACGCCAGCAGGGACTCCTCGACGTGCGTGGGCTCGATGTTCTCGCCGCCCTTGAGGACGATCGTCTCCTTCAAGCGCCCGCGGAAGCAGAGGTCGCCGTACTCGGTCAGGAGCCCGAGGTCGCCCGTGTCGAACCAGCCGTCCTCGTCGATGACGCTGCTCGTCAGCGCCTCGTCCTTGTAGTAGCCCTGCATGATCTGCGGGCCGCGGCTGAAGAAGACGCCCGTCTCGCCGGGCGGCAGGACGGCACCCGTCTCGGGGTGGCGCACCTGCACCTCGACCTCCGGCACGGGGACGCCGATCGTGCCGAGGACGTTGCGCTTCATGCTCCGCAGCGAGACGACGGGGCTCGTCTCGGTGAGGCCGTAGCCCACGAGCAGCGGCAGCTCGATGGTGCGGAAGAAGCGGTCGATGTGGGCGGGCATGTGGCCGCCGCCGGAGATCGCGCCGCGCAGACGGCTGCCGACGAGCTTGCGCATCTTGCTGAAGACGAGCTTGTGGCCCAGGCGGTCGGGCAGGTACGTGAGGCCCGCCAGGAGCAGGGCGCCACCGCGGATGAACGGCTCGGCGGCTGCTGCCAGGCCGCGCGGCTTGCGCATGCGGAAGTGCCAGCCGCGCGCCCGGTCCCAGCTCCGCGTCCGCACGGAGGCGATCCCGTAGAAGGTCTTGAAGATCGCGCGCTTCAGCGGCGAGCCCTTGTCCAGGGCCTTCTGGACGCCGTCGTAGACGGTCTCCCAGATGCGCGGGACCGACGGCACGAACGTGGGCTCACGGCGTGCGAGATCGTCCTTGAAGTGGCGGCGATCGGTGTAGATCAGCGCGGCCCCGCTGCAGAGCGCGATGTACTCGACCGCCCGCTCGAAGCTGTGCCAGGGCGGCAGGACCGACAGGAAGCTCTGCCCGGGATCGATCTCGAACGCGCTGGGGCAGCAGGCGGCCTGATGGCCGAGGTTGCCCTGCGTGAGCATGACTCCCTTGGGCCGTCCGGTCGTGCCCGAGGTGTAGATGATCGTGGCGAGATCCTCCGGCAGCGCATGGGTGGCAAGCTCGGCGAAGCCCGGCTCCGCGGCGCCGGCCGCGAGCAGGTCGTCCAGGGTGCGGCCGGGCGCGTCCTTGGCATCGACGCTGATGATCTCGCCCATGGAGGGGACTTCGGAGCGGATCGCCTCGAGCTCCTTGGCGTGCTTGCCGCTGTGGGCGAAGACGAGTCCGACTTCGGCGTGGCGGAAGATGCCGGCGAGTTCGGCCGAGGGCGTGTCGGTGCCGCGGGGCACGGACACGCCGCCGGCAAGCTGGATGGCGAGGTCCGTGAGGATCCAGCGCCTGGAGTTGTCGGCGTAGAAGCCGATCAGGTCACCCTTCTTGACCCCGAGATCCCGCAGCGCGTTGGCGAGCTTGGCCGCGGTATCCGTGAGCTCGCGCAAGGTGACGGAGCCCTCGCGATCGAGGAGCATCGGGATGTCGCCGTGGTGCTCGGCGGCGTAGGCGAAGTGGGCGGGAATGGTGCGGGCGAGGTTGGTCATGGCGACCAGAGCGTAATCGCCAACCCCAGCCATCCCGTAGCGAGGCTGGATTTTTCCGCCGGCGCTCGCGCTACGGCGCCTGGAGGACCTCACGGTAGAGGACGACCGTCTGGTGCGGCAGCAGCGAGGTCCACTTCACGAGCCCGGCGACCGGCGCTTCGGTCGCCACGTAGGTCGTCCAGCGGCCACCCAAGGCGCCGTAGCGCTCGAAAACCACCTCGTAGACCGGCAGCTCGCGCTCGCCCCACTTCATCCAGCGCGGCCGGATGGAATCCACGCGCACCTGGGTGTCGGCGGGCATCCCGAAGTAGTTCAGTGCGTAGAGCACGATGCCCTTCTGGCGGCCGCCGCACACGTTCGCTCCGCGCGCCGCGTCGTGGATCGCGCTGGCGAGATAGGGCAGCGACGTCCGCAGGTTGCCGTGCTCGCCCAGTCGCTCGGGGCCGGCATGGGGACGGATCGTCAGCCCGGACTCCATCACGACCGAGCAGGACTGGTTCGTCGGCTTCTCCAAGGGGAAGAAGAGAACGCGCTCGCCCGGGAGCGCGTCGAGCATCGGATTCTCGAAGTGGAACGCGAGGGCCTCGGGGCTGTCCTGCTGCGGCAGGAGCACGAAGCGCACACACGCGAGGGCCACCGCCATGACGAGCAGCACGCCGACGGTGAAGCGTTCTCCGAGGCGACTGGCGACGCCGGGCATTCCTTCCGTGCTCATCGCAGCCTCCGCGGTGCGGACGTGCCGCCCTTGAACTCCCAGGTCTCCCCGCGGCGCTTCCACTTCAGGAGACCGAAGACGGGCACCTTGTCACTCAGCCAGGCCACGACGGTATCGGAGCCCTCGGGCAGGGCCGGGTCGATCAGGTCGACACGCCAGCAGTCGTGATCGTCGCGATTGACCGTGATGCGATCCGGCTGGATGGAGCGGACGATCCAGATGCGGTCGAGGGCGTCGGGCACCTCCGGCGCCATGAGCGGGAACCACCCGTGCTCGGTCAGCTTGTGCTCGTACGACACGCTCGAGCCTGGGGACTGGTAGACCTCGCCCTGCGGGTCGCGCAGGATGCGCCGGATGAGCTTGTGGGGCT
>JAHEIK010000568.1 GCA_024639415.1 Planctomycetota bacterium | reverse complement strand
CCGGCCGTGGGGCCGTGGGGCCGTGGGGCCGTGGGACCGTGGGACCGTCTGTACGTATCCGCTGCGAAACGCTCCCCGATTGAGCGAGCAGTCCGACCGACCGGATCTACAGTCCATGCATGGCTGCCCTACGACCCGATCCCGATGCCGCCGCAGCCGCCCGTGAGATGGCCGAGAGCTCCCGCGAGGAGACGCGCACCCGGCCGTCGTTCGCCGCCGAGCTGTTCCTCGGGCGCATGGCGGGCGATCTGCTGCACCCCTTCCCCGAACAGGATCCTGCGGACCGTGCCGTCGCCGAGCCGGTGCTTGCCGAGCTCGAGCGCGTGCTGAAGGCCGAGATCGATCCCGACCGCGTCGACCGGGAGGACCGCATCCCACCGGAGGCGTTCGAAGCCCTCAAGGGAGCCGACGCCTTCCGGCTCAAGCTGCCCACGGAGGCAGGCGGTCTGGGCTTCAGCCAGAGCAACTACAGCCGCGCCGTGGCCCTCGTCTCGAGCTGGTGTGGCGCCGTCGCGATCTGGATGTCCGGCCACCAGAGCATCGGTGTCCCGACGCCGCTCAAGCTGTTCGGCACCGAGGAGCAGAAACAGAAGTACCTGCCGCGCATGGCCGCCGGCGAGATCTCGGCGTTCGCGCTGACCGAGCCGGAGGCGGGCAGCGATCCCGCGCGTGTGGAAGCGCGGGCCGAACCCCACCCCGACGGCGGCTGGGTGCTCAACGGCGAGAAGCTGTGGTGCACGAACGGCCCTGAGGCCAACGTGATCATCGTGATGGCCCGTACGCCCGACAAGGTGATCGGCGGCAAGCCGCGCAAGCAGATCTCGGCCTTCATCGTGGAGACCACGTGGGAGGGCTTCGAGACGACGCACGTCTGTGAGTTCATGGGCTACGGCGGCATCCGCAGCGGCCTGCTGCGCTTCAACGACGTGCGCGTACCCGCCGAGAATCTCCTGTGGAAGGAGGGCCAGGGCCTCAAGCTGGCGCTCATCACGCTCAACACGGGTCGCCTGACGCTCCCGGCCACGAACGCTGCCGCGGGCAAGGCATGCCTACGCATCGTGCGCCAGTGGGCCCTCATGCGTGAGCAATGGGGCGGCCCGATCGGCGGCCAGGAGGCGATTGCCATCCACCTCGGCTGGATCGCGTCCCACACCTTCGCCATGGAGGCCTTCAGCGACTACACCGCCGGTCTCGCCGACCGCGGCGGCACGGACTTCCGCATCGAGGCCGCCATGGCCAAGCTCTTCTGCTCCGAGGTCCTGTTCCAGGTCGCCAACCGCACCGTGCAGATCCGCGGCGGGCGCGGCTACGAGAAGGCCGAGTCCCTACGGGCTCGGGGCGAGAAGGACTGGCCCGTGGAGCGCCTGTTCCGCGAAGCGCGTCTCAACCCGATCGTCGAGGGCACGAGCGAGATCATGCGCCTGTTCATCGCGCGGGAGGCGCTGGATCCGCATCTCCAGCGGGTCGGCGCACTGGCCGAGCCCGGGGCGTCCTTCGGCGCGAAGTTCAAGGCGGCCCTGCGCGGTGCCGTGCACTATCCGCCGTGGTTCCTCTCGACCTGGTGGCCGGGATTCGGTGCGCCCGCCGGAATCCCCGGCCCCCTGCGCTCACACTGGACCTGGACCCGGCGGCAGGTGAAGCGCCTGTCCCGCCGCATCACGTACGCGATGGCGCGCTGGCGCGCCGACCTGGAGTTCCGGCAGGGCTGGCTCGGCCGCATGGTCGACGAGGCGGTGGACCTCACCGCGATGTCGCTGTGCATCGCACGGGCGGCCTCGCGCGGGGATGAGGGCTCCACGGACCTGGCGGACCTCTTCTGCCGTCACGCCCGCGCACGCATCCACGAGCGCCACCACACCCCCACCGCGCTCGACCGCAAGGCCGCGCTGGTGGCGGCCCGGCTGCTGGAGGGGAAGTACACCGACCTCGAGCAGGGCATCGTCTCGGAGACGGAGTAACCGCGAGTTGGCACGGGTGGCTCCCGGTAGGGGCGCCCCAAGGCCCTGAGCTTGTCGAAGGGCCGCGTGCGCGCCCGGGATACCTCTCGCCGTGCTGGAGTCGCTGCGTTCGCGCATCGAGGTCTCAACGCATGCAGGTCTGACGCGGCCTTCGCGCGGCGAAGTCTGCGGGCGCCCCAAGGCCTCTTGAGACGACGACGGCGCCCCTACGGCGTGTCGCTCAAGCGGACGGATCCTGTCGATCGCACGCCGCTTGCGTCCGGCTTTGCGTCTTTGCTCTGCTCGGCGTCTTGAAACGTCAGTCCGCCAAGCGGACCGACGTTTCTGCGGCGCGCAGGCCGTCCTCGGTCTCGGCGCAGAAGCGCAGGACGGCGTCGGCCTCCCGGCCCGTCGGGAACTCGACCAGCCACGTGGCTGCGCCGGCCGTCTCCTCGGGGGAGATCGGCATGCGGCGCTCGCCCTCGAGCACGACCACACCCTCGGGCACGACCAGCTCAAGCGCACAGTTCTCTGCGCCGCTGCGGTTCTCCCAGCGCGCCTCGATCAGGGCACGGTCGGGCGCAGGCCGCTCCACCACGGCCGCACGCACGCGGCCGATCGCGGCACCACGCTTGCTCTGCCGCCACTCGACCTTCACGGGTGTAGGGGCCTCGTCGCCGCAGGCCGGAAGCCCGAGGACGAGACAGCACAGGACGAGGAGGTGGAGGCGTCGCACGGCTGGATCCTAGTTGATGGTGAGGGTGAAGTTGGCTCGACTGCCGTCGCCGCAGTTCGCTTCGACACGAATGATGTAGGTGCCCGCCTGCAGCGTGCCCGTGATCG
>JAHEIK010000130.1 GCA_024639415.1 Planctomycetota bacterium | reverse complement strand
GCTGCCGCAGGAGGAGTTGACGGTGCACGTCTTCCTCCGCTATCGGCGCATGGGGCTCTTCATGGGCGACTGGTTCGTGAAGGAGTTCCGCGTTGGCGTCGGCAAGCCGGAGACGCCGACACCCACGGGCGAGTTCGTCGTCCGAAGCCGGATGCTGAACCCGAACTGGACGAACCCCAAGACCGGGAAGGTCGTCTACTATGGCGATCCCACCAACGAACTGGGGGACGCCTGGATGGCCATCGAGAACGACGAGTGGCCCATGAGCGCCGGCTTCGGTCTCCACGGCACCAAGGACCCCAAGACCGTCGGCACGCGCTGCAGCAACGGCTGCGTGCGACTGCAGAACCCCCAGGCCGTTGAGCTACGTGACTGGGTGCGCCGGGAGTCGGCAGGCGGCAAGGCCACGCGGGTCTTCATCCGGTGATCAGCCGCCGAGGCGGCTGATCACAAGGACGCAGAGGGAGCAAAGGGCGCAAAGGCGGAGTCGCACTGCGCCAGCGCCCGGAGCAGCGGTGACCGCACGCGTACACGCGTGTCGGAGGCCCCTCGCCCGCCCGATCGTGCGCGATTCATGCAATCGGGGGCGGCCCTCGCTCGGGCCGCCCCCACAACACATGGACGTGGCGGCACGGCGCGGGAACTCGCGTGGGGCGTGCGAGACGGGCAGGAGCCCTACGCCTCGCGGCGTCCGTGCATCAAGATGGCGCCGGTGAGCATGCAGACAACGCCTGTCTGCCACAGCGTGGGCCAGAAGTCAGGTCGCATCGCCCTGAACAGCCAAATGCTCATGGTCGAGAGCAGCGTCAGCAAGACGGCGACGAGCCCCAGCCCGATCAACCACGGTGCAAGCCTCAGCATCTCCGTCCTCCGGCGACGAGGATCAGCATACGCGCGCGTCGAGTACCCGTGCTCGCGCGTCGGCGCGAGACAAGCGGGCCGCGCGGCAAAAATGCCGAAGGGCACGCGGTGCGTGCCCTTCGAAAACGCCGGAAGGGACCCATGAGTCCAAACTGAGCCCATCTTTCCAGGTGGGCTCGCCAGCGAAGGTTTCGACCCCGCAAGCAACCTGAACAAGTCAGGAAGAAGCAGGCTCTAGGCCTCCCGCATAGGGGAATCCGTAACGCTGATTAGGCCCAGGGACCGTAACGGCCCCGTTCCGGCGTGGTTGAAACATAGCACGTGTACGGGGAGCGGCCAGCGAACAAATTGCGCTCGCATTCACACTCGTGGACGCTGGACGAAATCGCCGATAAAGGCTTGAATTCGACCCGCCACTGCCAATGTGGAAAGCCGCGCCAGAGGCCGTTCGCTAGCTTCTGCGCACCGTCCAACCGGCCCCTGAGAGCGCGTCCGTAATGCGTTTGCGCAGCGCGTCGGCAGCCTTCGTGGACAACGTTCCCGCGCGGTCGAACAACTCGCAACGCAACGCAAGACTGCGCTCACCGGCAGGGATGCCCTCGCCCTCGTAGACGTCGAACACATGCAGGTCGCGAATGGAACCGTCGACCGCTGCGCGCATCGTGCGCTGCACGTCACCCGCCGGCGTCGTGCGCGGAACGATGACCGCAACGTCGAACGGAACGACCGGATAGCGCAGCACCGGTTCGTAGTCGACGCGCCGCTCTGCGTGTGCAACGAGCAGCGCGTCGGCGTCGATCTCGGCCAGCGCGGCACGCCCGGCGACCTCGTAGCGTCGCGCAACGGCGGGCAACACCTCGCCCACGACGGCAAGCGTCGCTTCCCCGCGCGTGATACGGGCGGTACGTCCGGGGTGCAGCCACGTGGTAGCGGGCAGGCCCTCACACAAGGCGGGCGACTCCGCGTTGGCAACCTCCGCACCCGTGATCCCGAGGCGCGTGAGCAGCGCCTGGACGTCGGCGAGCATGGCGAGGAACTGCGCGCCCGGCGACACCTCGTCCGGTGCCCAAGAAGCCAGCGAGAAAACGGCGCGTTCGAGGGGCAGTGCAGCGGCACGCGGCACGAAGAGGCGTGCGCCTTCCCAGACGGTCCCGCTCGGCACGCGCACCTGGTTGCGCACGATCGTGTGCAGCATGTCCGGAGCCGTGCTCTGGATCATATGGCTATGCTCTTCGGAGCTGGGGTTCACGACGCGCAGGTGCGCTACGGCACCGAGCCCGATGCGCTCGGCTTCCTTGGCGCTGTAGAAGCTGCGGTGCTTCACCTCGGCATGGCCGAGTTCCAAGCTCAGCACCGCCGCCACGCGCCGCTCCAAGGCGCGCACGGGGCGCGGCAGCTTGGGCGTCATCGGGGCGATGGGCGCGACCGACGCGATGCGGTGGTAGCCGGCGACGCGCCCGACCTCTTCGACGAGGTCCGTCGGGCGCTCGATGTCCTTCGTCGCGCGCCAGGACGGGACCTTCACGGCCACGCCGTCGCCATCCTCGGTGGCTTGGAAGCCCAGCGAGATGAGGATGCCGCGCACGCGATGGTCCGCGATCCGGGTCCCCAGACGCCGGCGGACGAGGCTGTAGGGCAGGTACAGTTCGAGTCCTGCGTACGGCCGCGGGTAGCAGTCGGAGAGCGGGCGCGTGAAGCGCGCCTCCGGCATGTAGTGCTTCACGAGCCCGGCGAAGCGCAGCGCAGCCTGCAGGGCCAGCTCCGGATCGAGGCTCTTCTCGAAGCGCGAGCTGGCTTCGGTGCGCAGCCCAAGGCGCGTGGCCGTGCGCCGTATGCGCAGCGGATCGAACGTCGCCGACTCGAGCAGGATGGCCGTCGTGTCGGCTCGGACTTCGCTGTTCTCACCGCCCATGACACCGGCGATGGCGACGGGGCCTTCGCCGTCGGCGATGACGAGATCCTCTGCCGTCAGCGTGCGCGCCTGGCCGTCGAGGGTGTTCATGACTTCGCCCTCGGCCGCGCTACGGACCCGGATCTCGCCGCCGCGCACATCCCGCAAGTCGAAGGCGTGCAGCGGCTGGCCCTGCTCGAGGAGCACCAGGTTCGTGAGATCGACGAGGAGATCGATGCTGCGGACACCGAGGGCCTCGAGGCGCCTGCGCAGCGGCAGCGGGGAAGGGCCGTTCGTCAGGTTCTCGATCACGATGCCGACGTACCGGCGGCAGCCGGCCTCGTCGTCGATGGCAATCGGGAAGGCCTCCCCCTCGCTCGGCAGCTCGGCCAGGTCGAGGAGTGCGGGCGCCTGCAGGGGCTTGTGCAGCAGCGCGCTCAGCTCGCGCGCCCATCCCAGGTGCCCCCACAGGTCCGGCCGGTGCGTCACGCAGACGTTGTCGACCTCGAAGATGGTGTCGTCGATGGCGCAGGCTTCGGCGAAGGGCACCCCCACCGGCGTATCGGCGGGGAGCACCAAGATGCCGTCGTGGCCCTCGCCGAGCCCCATCTCACGCTCGGAGCAGATCATCCCGCAGCTCTCGACACCGCGGATGGTCCTGCGCTCCAGGGTGATCGGGGCACCATCCGGGCCACCGGGCAGGGTGGCGCCCTCGGGCGCATAGGCGATCACCTGCCCCTCGGCGACGTTCGGCGCGCCGCAGACGACCTCCACAGGGGCCTCGCCCTCGCCCGTCTGGACGGTGCAGAGGCGCAGCTTGTCGGCATCGGGGTGCGGGCGCACGGCGGTCACGCGACCGGTGAGCAGCGCGGCGAGGCCCGCGCCGACGGGTTCCTGATCCTCGATCTCTGCCGTGTGGAACGTCAGCTTGTGTTGGACGCGGTCGGGGTCGGCCTCGGTGAGGTCGACCATCTCGCCGAGCCAGCGGTAGGAGAGCTTCATCCTTCGAGCCCTCCGGTGAACTGGCTCATGAAGCGCAGGTCACCACTCATCAGGTGGCGGATGTCTTCGACGCCGTGGCGCACCATGACCAGGCGGTCGATACCCATGCCGAACGCGAAGCCGCTGTACTCGTTCGGGTCGATACCGCCCGCCTCCAGCACGTACGGATGGACCATGCCGCAGCCGAGGAGCTCCATCCAGTCACCGCGGAAGGTGACGTCCATCTCGAAGCCCGGCTCGACGAACGGGAAGTAGGACGGACGGAGCCGCACCTTCACGTCGGGGCCGATGATCTCGTGCAGCAGCGACTCGAGCACGTAGATCATGTGGCCCACGCTCACGTCGCGGTCGACGAAGAACCCCTCGCACTGGTGGAAGGTGTTCTCGTGGGTCGCGTCCAGCTCTTCGTTGCGGAAGATGCGGCCCAGGCAGACGGCGCGGATCGGAGGCTTGCGCGTCTCCATCGCCCGCACCTGGACGGGGCTCGTGTGGGTCCGCAGCAGGTTCCCATCGGTCAGCCAGTAGGTGTCCTGCATGTCGCGGGCGGGGTGATCGGGCGGGATGTTCAGCGCGCCGAAGTTGTGGTGGTCGTCTTCGACCCAGGGGCCGTCGAGCGTCTCGAAGCCCATGGAGAGGAAGACGTCCTCCATGTCCCGGACGAGGGCCGTGATCGGGTGGATGCTTCCTCCGCGCCCGCTCGCTCGCGAGCCGGCGGGCGGCGGCAGGGTCGCGTCGACCCACTCCGTCTCGGCCAGGTTCGCGTCGGCGGCTGCGAGCAACTCGGCCTTGCGTGCCTCGAGAGCCGCCTCGATGGCCTGTTTCGCCTCGTTGGCCGCCCGGCCCACCGGGCCGCGCTCCTTGGGATCGAGCTTGCCTATCGTGCGCAGGACCTGCTGGACCTGGCCCTTCTTGCCGAGGAAGGCGGACTGGACGACATCCAGAGCGGCGACGTCGACCGCGGCGCGGACTTCGTCCAGGGCGGTCGCCTGCAGGGCTTGCAACTGGTCGAGCATCGGGGGTTCTCGCGCGGGGTTCGAGACACTGTAGTCGGTGAAGCACGAGACTTCACCTTCCCCGGCGCGGACGGATCGTTCCCGTCACCCTCCCGAGCTGTCACGCCGGCGGGAACGAGGAGCGCAAGGGGGCTGCGCCTACGCGGCCGCCTGCGCCGCCTCGACGACCTGGTCGAAGGCCTTCGGGTCGTGGATGGCCAGCTCGCTGAGTGCCTTGCGGTTGAGCTCGATACCCGCCTTGTTGAGGCCGGCGATGAAGCGGCTGTACATCATGCCGCGCGCCCGGCAGGCGGCGTTGATGCGGAGGATCCAGAGGCGGCGGAAGTCACGCTTGCGCAGACGGCGATGGATGTACGCGTACTGCCAGCCGCGATGCACCGTCTCCTTCATGACCTTGTACTGGCGGCGGCGAGCGCCCCAGTAGCCCTTGGCGAACTTCATCAGCCGGCGCTTGCGAGCAAGGCGGACGGGAGTGGAGGTGACGCGGGACATGGCGTGATTCCCTGGTGATCGGGGGGCGTGTCGAGGGGAGTAGGACCTGGATCGTGGGGGACTGGACTACTCGCCCATGTAGCGACGCATCGACTTGGCCTGTGCGCCCTTGACGGGCGTGGGGTGGCGCAGACGACGGCGGCGCTTGCTGTCCTTCTTGCTCATGATGTGGCTCGAGTTGGCCGAGCCGTACGGGATCACCTTGCCCGTCTTGGAGACCTTGAAGCGCTTGGCAATCGACTTGCGGGTCTTGATCTTGGGCATGGTTCCGTCTCGAGGCTGGGGGTCATGGGCATCCCCGGCTGCCCTCGCCCTCCTTTGGACGCGGAACTGGGGATCGAACGGGGCAGGGTAGCGACCCCACCTCCCGGGTCAACATTCCGCCCGGCAGCTTCCGCGGCGCGGAAGCTGCCTGTAGGGGCGCCCCAGTCCGCCCAGAGGGCGGACGTGTGCGCGCCCTGCGCCCAGGGGCTGCCCCGCGTGCGAGGCCGGAGGCGGGCGCCGTCCCCGATCGGCCGTCGTCAGCACCCCCGTAGGGGCTGCCTGAGGAGCCGGCGCAGCCGGCGCCGGATGGCCGCCCAAGGTCGCGGTCGCGCGGGGCATGGCGTGAAGAGACGGGACACGGGAACGTGGGCCGGGCACGTCGGGAACGGAGACGGGCACGGTTACGGGCACGGGCGCGAAGAAGTAGAGGCGAAGCCTCTACTTCTTCGCGAGCAGCATGTGCATGCGGCGGCCTTCCATGCGCGGTGCCTGCTCGACCTTCGCGATGTCCTCGAGGCGCTTCGCCACTTCCTTGCAGTGGTTGTAGCCCAGCTCCTGGTGCGCCATCTCGCGCCCACGGAAGAGGATCATGAGCTGCACCTTGTCGCCGCGCTCGAGGAACTCACGCGCCTTGTTGACGCGGATCTCGAGCATGTGCGGGTCGGTCTTGGGCCTCAGGCGCACGGTCTTGAGCTTGCTGCGGTGCTGCTTCGCTTTCGACTCGTGAGCCTTCTTGCTCTGCTCGTACTTGTAGCGGCCGAAATCCATGATCCGGCAGACGGGCGGACGCGTCTTCGAGTTGACCTCGACGAGGTCCATGTCCACCTCGGCGGCCATGCGTCGAGCTTCATCGGTGTCGACGACGCCGATGTTGTTCTGTTCATGGTCGATCAGGCGGACCTGACGGATCGTGATGCGTTCGTTGACCCTGGGCCCCGTGTCACGGGGCAAGGATCGATCAAATCGATGGCGGCGAATGGGCTGTCCTCCAGTGCGGTGTACGGGCCTCCTCCGCAACCCGGGCTCGGGCCGTGGGGAGACCTATCAGTTTGCCATGGTCAACGGGCGGGATCACGCCCGGTTCCGGATCTCAGCGAGGGCGCGGGCGACGAACTCGTCCGGGCTCATGGCCCCCAGACGGTCCCCGGCGCGGGTCCGGACGTCGACCTGGCCGGACTCGGCCTCGCGCCCCCCCACCACGAGCATGTAGTTCACACGCTCGAGGGTGGCGTCGCGGATCTTGGACCCGACCTTGTCGCCGCGGATGTCCGCCTCGGCCCGGACCCCGGCGGCCTGCAGCTGCCGGCTTACCTCTAGGGCGTAGTCAGCCTGCTTCTCGGTGATGGAGAGCACCTTGGCCTGGACCGGCGCGAGCCACAGCGGGAACTTGCCCGCGTAGTGCTCGATCAGGATCCCGACGAAGCGCTCCATGGAGCCGAGGATGGCGCGGTGGATCATCACCGGGGTGTGCTTGGCCCCGTCCCGGCCGGTGTACTCCAAGCCGAAGCGCTCGGGCATCGAGAAGTCGACCTGCACGGTGCCGCACTGCCAGCTACGGCCCAGCGCGTCGGTGACGTGCACCTCGATCTTCGGACCGTAGAAGGCGCCCTCGCCGGGAGCCAGGGTCCAGCCCTCGAAGCCGTTCTTGTCAAGCGCCGAGCCCAAGGCCTTCTCGGCGCGCTCCCAGGCCTCCGGATCGCCCATGGCGTCCTCGGGCCGGGTGGCCAGGCGGGTCTTGATGTCGTGGAAGCCGACGGCGTCGTAGATCGCACGGGTCATGTCGAGCATGTCCCCGATCTCGTCCTCGAGCTGCTCCTCGGTGCAGTAGACGTGGGCGTCGTCCTGGGTGAAGGCGCGCACCCGCAGGAGGCCGTGCAGCACGCCCGACATCTCGTTGCGGTGCACACCGCCGAACTCGGCCATGCGCAGCGGCAACTCCTTGTAGGAGTGCGGCTTGGAGCCGTAGATCAAGCAGCAGCCGGGACAGTTCATGGGCTTGACGGCGAACGAGCGCTCGTCGATCTCCATGAAGTACATGTCGTCCTTGAAGTGGTCCCAGTGGCCCGAGCGCTTCCAGAGTTCATCGGAGAGCACGGTCGGGGTGCGCACCTCGCCGTAGCCGCGAGCGAGCAGTTCCTCGCGCACGAGCCCTTCGAGCGCATTCCAGAGAATCGCGCCCTTGGGGTGCCAGAACGGGAATCCAGGCCCTTCGGCGTGCAGCGAGAACAGATCCATCTCGCGTCCGACCTTGCGGTGGTCGCGCAGGCGGGCCTGCTCGATGCGCTCCAGATGCGCCTTCAGCTCCTTCTTGCCGAAGAACGCGGTGCCGCGCACGCGCTGCATCGGCACGCCGGAGGCGTCGCCGCGCCAGTAGGCGCCGCTGACCGAGAGCAGCTTGATGTGCTCGATCCACCCGGTGTCGGGAACGTGGGGGCCCTCGCACATGTCGGTGAAGGTGCCCGAGTCGTAGAACGAGATCACGTCCTCGGGGATCTCGTCGACGTGCGGGATCTTGAGCTCGAAGCCCAGCCCCTGTAGGCGCTCCTTCGCGCCAGAGCGATCGACCTCGACGCGCGCGTAGGCGCGCTTCTCCTTCACGATCTCCTTCATCCGCTGCTCGATCTTGGGGAGGTCCTCCTCCACGATCTGGCGCGGGGTCCTGAAGTCGTAGTAGAAGCCGTCGTCGGTCGCAGGGCCGAAGCCCAGATCGGTGCCGGGGAACAGGTCCAGGACGGCCATCGCCAGGAGGTGTGCCGCGCTGTGCCGCAACACGTGCAGCGCGTCCTCATCACGGGCGGTCAGGATCCGGAAGGCGCCGCCACTCTCGATCGGGCGGTCGATCTCGATGACGTCGCCCTCGATCTCGCCGGCCACCGCCGCCTTGGCGAGGCCCGGTCCGATGTCGGCCGCCACCTGACGCACCGTCGTCCCGGGAGCGACCTGGCGGATCGATCCATCGGGAAGGCGGAGCTCGAGTTGCGGTGACATGGCGGATTACCTCGTGTGTCGGGGGCCGCGGGCGGCCGGTTGGGTTCTGGCGCGGCGCCGCACGGCACCGGGCGCGTCAATCTACCTCCTACCCCGTCCTTGCGGACATTCGAGCAGGGGGCCGAGCTAGGACGTCGTCGTGGGCGTAAGGAGTACGCACCCGGCGCCCGGAATCGGGCGACCGAGGAGGGGTGCGCGGCGGGCCATGCATCTAGGACGTCGGATCGTCCGTGGAGGGTTCCACGATGAGGCCGATCCCGAGCTCGTCGAGCTGCTCTGTGTCCACAGGCGCCGGAGCGCGGCACATGAGGTCCACGGCCGTCATCGTCTTCGGAAAGGCGATCACGTCCTGGATGCCGTCCTCGCCCAGCAGGGTCATCACCAAGCGGTCGAAGCCGATGGCGAACCCGCCGTGAGGCGGCGTGCCGTACTGCAGGGCCTCCACGAACCAGCCGAAGCGCTGGTCGATGTCCTCA
>JAHEIK010000567.1 GCA_024639415.1 Planctomycetota bacterium | reverse complement strand
CGCACCCCCTGCGTGGCCCCACGGCCGGAGGCCACCCACGTCAGGGGTCGCTCGAGCTAGCGTCCGAGCCGGCGAGGGCGCACGCGCGTGCGTACCCCCCGCGGGGCCCCACGGCCGGAGGCCGAAGGGGCGGTGGTAGGTTGGGTGCAGTCATGTCACTCCGCACCAAGCTGATCGCCGCGATCGTGGGCCTTCCAGGCGCGATCCTGCTGCTGGCGATCGTGCTGTTCTCGCGCGAGGGCCGCACGACGCCCTACGAGGCCGTCGGGGCCGTGATGAAGCTCGCCGCGGGTGAGCGGGCCGCCATCGGCCCCGGCCTGCTGGAGCAGGTGCGTGCGGGGCACTTCAAGTCCGCGCACGTCCTGAAGGACGCGGGCACGAACGCACAGGCCCATCCGCGTGAAGCCTGGACGGCGGAGGCCTTCTACGCGCCCGGCGGACGGGCCTCGACGCCCGATGTGACGGATCCTGCGGAGATCGAGCGGCTCTTCCGGCAGCTCCGGGAGGCGCGCAAGAACTCGCCCCCGATCGCCCTGCGCGCGGAGTTCTTGGCCGTCGAAGCGAAGCAGCCCTTCGAGGACCTGCGCCAGTACGGCATCGTCGTGGAGCTGTACAACTCGGAGCACGCGGCCGAGGCCGTCTACTGGGTAATGGTCGGCGGCATCGCGCTGCTCGTGATCGTGTTCTCGTTCCTGATCGCGCGTTGGGTGATCCGTCCCCTGCGCAAGCTGTCTTCGGCCGCCGATCGCATCGCGGACGGCGACTTCGGTGTGCAGATCGAGCAGCACGGCGCAGGCGACGAGTTCGGCCGCACGATCCGCGCGCTCAACCGCATGGCGGCCGAGATCGGGGAGTACCAGGCACAGCTCGAGGACCGCGTACTCGGAGCGCTCAGCCGCATCAAGAAGGCCGAGCAGCACCTCGCCATCGCACAGCGCCTCGCGGCGACCGGCAAGCTGGCCTCGGGGTTGGCGCACGAGATCAACAATCCGCTGGGGGGCATGAAGAACGCCGCCCGCGCGCTGGCCAGAGGCGACCTGCCGCCTGACAAGACCAGCCTCTACCTGGACCTGATCATGGACGGGCTCGCCCGCGTCGAGCAGACCGTGAAGAAGTTCCTGACCTTCACGCCGCGGCGTGCGCAGCCGCGGCCCACGGATCTGGTGGACGTCACCTCAAAGAGCGTCGCGCTCGCCATGCACCGCATCCAGAAGCGCGGCATCGAGATCCTGACGGACTTCCCCAGCGACACCTCGCGGGCGATCGTGTTCGGGGACCCGCACGAGCTGCAGCAGGTTGCCCTCAATCTCCTGCTCAACGCCGCCGATGCGATCGGGGAAGGGCGCAAGGATGGGCAGGTGCGGGTCGAGGTCGGGCGCCGTGGCGAGGACGTCGTCCTGCGCGTGGCGGACAACGGCACCGGCATGAGTCCCGAGGACCAGGACTCCTGCTTCGACATGTTCTTCACCACGAAGGAGGTCGGGGAGGGCTCCGGCATGGGACTGGCGGTGGTCCACAACATCGTCACCAACCACGGCGGGCGCATCGAGCTGACCAGCAACCTCGGCGGCGGCACGATCTTCGACGTCGTCCTGCCCGGAGAGGCACGGCCCGGCAGCGAGGTAGCCCAGCAGCCGGAGGCGACGCCTTCGGGTTCTGGGGGGTAGGGAGCCCGCGTCACGCGCTTGCTCCGTCTCCCTCACCGGGTCTCCCTCACCGGATCCCCCTCACCAGATCTCCCTCACCGGCCCCAGGCACAGACGTGGGGGCGATGGAGTGAGGGGGTAAGGGAGTGAGAGGGTAGGCGCCCCATGACCCCTCCATGAGAGACCTGCCCTACAATGGGGGGCTGTTCCTGTCGGAGGATGGACGATGTCCCGACACGCCTCGCTCTGGATCGGCTTCCTGGCCGGTGGCTGGGCCGCGACCCTGCTGATGATCCTGCTGCCCTCGCTGGGGGTCCGCACGGCCCTCGCCGAGGATCCGCCCACGCCGGTCTCGCCCGGGGGGCCGCCCCCGGCCGTCCAGCCGACGGAGGACACGCTTCCGGGGCCGTTCCGGCCCACCGGCCGTGTCGATCCGCGTGGCCTGCAGGCCATTCCCGGCGGCGGCACGGGTGATTCGAACAACCACGCGATCGCGCTGGCGGCCTCGATCGGTGGCGGCGAGAGCGTCGTCTACTACTTCGACACCGAGGCCCAGCGGGTGCTCGTGTACCAGTACAAGGGCATCGTGCAGGGCTCCAAGCCCCTGGACAGCCGCGATCGCGGCGGGCTCAGGCTGCTGGCCGCACGCCACATGGACTACGACCTGCGGCTCCACGGCTACCGGGACCTCTCCGAGCACACGCGCTCAGGGCTCGTGAAGCTCTTCGAGGACGCCTACAGCGGCAAGAAGGGCCGGCGCAGCAACCCCTACCCGGTCAAGAAGGTCGGGGGCGTCAAGGGCGCCGGGAAGTAGGCGGGCCCAAGCCCAGGACCTCCGCGGCCCTCCCTTACAAACCCCGTCGTCGCCGCAACCGGGGTCCGAGGTGCCCAGTCCTTGATCACAAGCCCTTGTTCTGGGATGCTTTCCGCTTGCCGGGGGGGCCGTCAGGCCTACCTCTGCACCCAGGCGAGTAGGCCTGGTTCAGCCCGAGACCGGAACAAGCGCCGGCAGCCGTCGGTAGCCAACGACCAGCAGCGTGGAGTACGCCCGTGGCAAAGTCCAAGAGCGGTGAGTTCTACAGCTTCGACGAAGTCCTTCGTCAGCTGAACATCGATGAGAACCGTCTGAAGCGCCTCGTC
>JAHEIK010000566.1 GCA_024639415.1 Planctomycetota bacterium | reverse complement strand
CGCCCAGATCGGCTGGTACGGCTGCGCGATGCTGTGCTACGTCACCCCGAAAGAACACCTCGGCCTGCCCAACAAGGAAGACGTTCGCACCGGTATCATCACCTACAAGATCGCGGCGCACGCAGCCGACCTGGCCAAGGGCCACCCGGGTGCGCAGTACCGCGACAACGTGCTGAGCAAGGCGCGCTTCGAGTTCCGCTGGGAGGACCAGTTCAACCTGGCCCTCGACCCGGAGCGCGCGCGCGAGTTCCACGACGCGACGCTGCCCGCCGAGGGCGCGAAGGTCGCCCACTTCTGCTCGATGTGCGGCCCCAAGTTCTGCTCGATGGAGATCACGCAGCAGCTGCGCGACTTCGCCAAGCAGAAGGGCCTCGACACCGAGGAGGCGATCGCGGCCGGCCTCACGTCCAAGAGCGACGAGTTCACCGACGCGGGCGGCGAGATCTACTCGTAGCCTCCGGCGCTACAGGTCGCGGATCCGATCAGCGGGCACGTACGGCGCCGACAGGTGCGGCTCGAGTGCCGCGCGGATGCCCTCGAGTCCGGCGTCATCCATCGCGGCCCAGGTGAACCCCGTCACCTCGAAGGCCGGACCGCCGTCCGGCCGGGTCTCGCGCTGCCCGTCGTCGCGCAGGACCGGGACACGGATCAGCAGCTTCGCCAGCTTGACGCGCTGGGTGCGGCCCGGTGTGCCGAGGCTCGTCCTCGTCTCCGCCATGACCGTGGTCCAGGCGTCGGCTCCCTCCACCCGCACCCGCTTGCTCCCCACGACGAGCTCGTCCCCGTCCAGCCGGATCTCGGGGTTCGCCCGCTCGTTGTGGTTGAGCAAGGCCACCCAGGATGCCAGCAAGCCACCGAACAGCCCGAGGAGGATGGCGAGGCCGAAGACCGCCCCGATGCCTCCGACCACGAACCCCACGGCGAGGACGACCACCAGCGGCAGTCCGTACCAGCGCAGCAGCTTGCGCCACCGTCGTCCCGGAGCCTCCACGTCGATCGGGCGTCGCCACACGACCGTGCCGCTCTCTTCCGTCATCACCTGACTCCCCCTGGTCCCTGCGCCGACCTGGCACGCGCACCGCCATCGGATGCGGCGGGGATGATAGACGCGGATCCGGGTCGCGAGTGGATGTGCGCGGCCGAACGACGCCTTGCGCACCGATCGGCGCCCGGCTGCGGGAAGCACCCCGAGCCGCTCCTCGAGGTCCGCAGCCGCGTGCGAACTCCGCTCGGGCGTGACCGTGTCACGGAGTGGTGCCGCTTTCACGCGGCACCGCACGCTTGCGCTGCGGCTCGAACGGCCGGCAGGTGACCTCGCCGTCCTCGAGCACGACGAAGCTGCTCTCCTCCACCTCGTCCCAGATCTCGGAGAGGTCCGTGAGCGGCTCCGACACGATGGCGCGTGCCCCCGGCGAGAACACGGACAGTTGCTCGGCATGCTCGGGCGGCACGATCTCGCGCAAGGCCGCCACGCGCTTGGAGAAGTACAGCGTGTTGGACGACCCGTTGCTCGAGTACCGGACAGCGTAGACCCGCTGCCCGTCGGAGAGCCCCAGTGTCATCTCGAGCGCGTCGTGCACGTCGCGCGCCACGCAGACCTCCTCCACGAGGCCGGCCATGCGCTCGAGCGCGCCTTGCGGGTCATCCTCGAGCCCCTGGTCCAGAGCCAGATGAAAGAGCACCTCCGAGTCCGTCGTGCCTTCGATGCCGTCGAAGATCTCCGGGGCGATGCCCAAGAGAAGGTCGCGCCGCACGCGGGAGAAGTCGCGGATCTGTCCGTTGTGCACGAACAACCAGCGCCCGTGCCGAAACGGATGGCAGTTCGTGTACTGCGTTCCCATCCGCGTCGCGGCGCGCACATGCGCCAGGAACCGGGACGAGCGCACGTGCTCACAGAGGTCGCGCAGGTTCGGGTCACTCCAGGCCGGCAGGACGTGCTTGTAGAGCCCCGGCGACCCGGCCTCGTCGTACCAGCCGACGCCGAAGCCGTCGCCGTTCGTCGTGGTCCGCGCCGTGCGCGCCGTCAGACTCTGCACGATCAGCGAGCGGCGCGGGCGCAGGATGAGTTCCCGCAGGAGGATGGGATCGCCGGAATAGGCCAGCCAACGACACATGGAGGATCTCCTCGAGCGCCGGGCGCGGTTCGGCGCCACGACGAAGGTACCTCCGAGCGCACGCCGTGCCGAGTGCGCTGCCGAGCCGCGTCGCGGCGATACGGGGTCCGATCCGGCGTCAGACCAGAATCTACTGATTGCATGGCCCGGAAGTGACAGACTCTGGCCCGACCCCGTACCCGCTGAGCCCAAATGGGGACATCGTTGCCCGCCACGAGGGACAGCCCGTTGAGGACGTCAGGGGTGACTCCGGCGGACGTTCACCCGGCTCGCTACTCGGCACTCTCGACGATGCCGGCGTAGTCGGGGTTCAGCTCCGCCGCGACGGTTGCGTCCGAGCGGGCCCCGTCGTAGTCACCCAGATCCTGGCGGGCATACGCGCGGAAGTACCAGGCTGCTGCCGCGCAGGGATCGAGCCGGATCGCCTCACTCAAGTCCGCGAGCGCAGCGCGCGGATCCCCCAGGATCAACGCGGCCCGCCCGCGCTGGAAGCGCGCCTCCACGGAGTTGGGATCGCGCCCGACTGCCTCGTCCAGCCAGTACCGTGCACGTTCCAGATCCGCGTCACTCGGCAACAGTCGTCCCCGTGCCAGGAACAGGCCTGCGCGCAGCAGATCGCCCTCGAGGTCGAACTCGCCGAGATCGTCGATGGGACCCGGTGTCACGGAGAATCCGCG
>JAHEIK010000565.1 GCA_024639415.1 Planctomycetota bacterium | reverse complement strand
GTCCCAGTGCGCCTCGGCGCCTTCGCGGTCGCCTGTGTTGGCAAGGATGTTCGCCAGCACGCCGCGGACGACGGCCTGATCGGCGGGCTTCTTCACCTCGGGCAGCAGGCCCGTGAGGACCTCCTTGCGCTTGCCCATGACGTCGATCCACTCCTCACGGCTGGTGACCTGCGTGGGCAGATCGGCCATGGCGTGGTCCATGCGCCAGTTGATGTGCTTCTCGTGCTCCGCGCGTGTGTCGACGAGCACCTTCAGCAGGGCCTTGCGGGCATCGGCGTCGCCGAGGTCCGAGAGGACGCTCAGCAGAGCTTCCTGGTCGTCGACCAGCGGGTCCTTCTTGACCAGCTTCTCGTAGCGCGAGCGGGCCTCGTCGAGCTGCGAGCGCTCCTTGTAGAGGCCGGCCAACGTGCGCACGCTGTCGTCGTCGGTCTCGTCGGCCAGTTCGGCGGAGGTCTTCTTGAACTCCTCGTTGCTGACCGAGGCCTTCTCCATCGTGTCCAGGATGCCCTGGAGGCTGCGGTCGAACTCGCGACCGATGACGGCGCCGTCGGAGGTCATGGCCAGCAGGGTCGGGTAGCCGCCCACGCCGTAGCGCTTCATGAACGCCTTGCCTTCGTCGTCGATATCGTTGCCGCCCATCATCTGGACGGCGGTGAACTTGTCACTGATCTGGCTGCTATCGGCCTTTGAGAACACACTGTTCTCGAGCGCAACGCAGGGGGGTCAGGTCGGGGACTTGCGGCCGAAGTAGAGGAAGATGAGCTTGCCGTCCTTGGCAGCCTGGGCACGGCCGGCTTCCCAACCCTTGACCCAGGTGATGCCGGCGGCCTCGGGGCCCGCGCCGTCCTCGCTCGCCGGCTCGTCTTCAGCCAGGGCGGGTCGACCGGGCGCAGCGAGCGCCAAGGCGGCGACGATCGAGCCCAGGATGAGGGCTCGGAAAATCAATCGGTGCACGTGGTGGTTCTCCTTGGATGGGCGCGAAGCGCCTCACCGTATGACGCGCGCAGGCTAGCAGCGGGTTTCCCGCGGAATCCGCTCTCGCGCTATTGGCGTGGGTCTTTGGTTGTCGGCCGGGATCGTGGTGGGTCGAAAGTCCCGCTCCGCGAGCCGAGTTCGGTCTCCGCCTGCGCGGCTTGCGGGCGAGCAGCGGATGGAAGCGCCCGCGGACGCCGCCTTGCTCCGTTGGGGTGGGCCCGCGACGATGACCGGCATGAGTGACTCCAACCTGAACGCGCCGGGCGATGGCGAGAACCCGATCGAGGAGATCCGCGAGCTGCACGACGGCATCTCGGATGGTCTCGAGCCGCTGGCGCCCCTGGATCTAACCCGCATTTCCAGCACCGACGATCTCGTGCGGGCCATGGGGCAGACGGCGTTCGCGGGCCGCAGCCTCGGCGAGGCCGCGGATGTGCTCCAGGCCATGGTCGAAGACGAGGACTGCTACGTCGTCTGCACGCTCTCGGGCGCCATGACCGTCGCGAAGATGGGGCTCGTGCTGTGCGACATGATCGAGCACGGCTGGGTCGACGCCATCGTCTCGACCGGAGCCCTGATGGCGCACGGCTTCGTCGAAGCCACGGGGCGCTCGCACTTCAAGTACGACCCGTCCATGCCGGATCAGGAGCTCTACGAGAAGGGCTACGACCGCGTCTACGACACGCTGGAACTCGAGCAGAGTCTCGACGATATCGAGCGCATCGTCCACGAGGTCCTGCGCGGCATGGCGCCGGGCGAGCCGTACTCGAGCGCGGACTTCCACCGCCTGCTGGGGGCGTGGCTCGAGGAGCACACGGAGGGCCGCGGCGTCCTCAAGTCGGCCACGCTGCACGAGGTACCGGTCTACGTGCCTGCGCTGACGGACTCGGAGATCGGCCTCGACATCGCTTTGTTCATGCGCCGCTGCGTCGGTCAGGGCATCGACTACCCGCGCTACGACGCCTTCCTGGATCTCGAGGACTACACCGAGCGTGTTCGCGGGGCGAAGACGCTCGGCATCTTCACCGTGGGTGGGGGCGTACCGCGCAACTGGGCCCAGCAGGTCGCGCCCTACCTGGAGATCATGCGCGTCCGCTTGCAGGAGGACATCCCGCTGAAGCGCTTCCAGTACGGCGTGCGCCTCTGCCCGGAGCCGGTGCACTGGGGCGGTCTATCCGGCTGCACCTACCGGGAAGGCGTCTCGTGGGGCAAGTTCGTCGATCCCGGACACGGTGGGCAGTACGCCGAGGTGCTGGCCGATGCGACCGTGACCTGGCCCATCCTCGTCAAGGCAGTCCAGGAGCGGCTGGCCTCGCGCGGGGCCTGAGGGGTTCCCGGCGGCCTGTTGCGTGGCTGGACTTCACGATCTTACCTAAACTATACATAACACCTAAGTTGCTTGCCTGTAAGTCTTTATGACGACTTTGCGTCTCCGGGACTGCCATTCTGGCAGGTCTGGAGCCGACAGGCCGGAAACCCGGCCAACCCTCGAACGTCCAAGAGCGTAGAGAACAGCAGCTAGGACGGTTCGGACCCGGCCCGACGTCCAGAACGCAGGACCCCCTGACGTGTCGCTCCCTGCGGAGCGCGGTCAGGCCCCGAGGAACGACCTCCATGATCAGCCCTCTCAGCCACTACCACCTGCCGGATGTCCTCACCGACCTGGACGAGCGGCCTTCTCCTTTCCCCCTGCTCGACCGTGCGTTCAACGCCGTCGAGGGCGCCTTGGCGCGCCTCGGCGTCGAGGACCCCGCCTCGTTGCGCTCTCCGCGCCCCGTCGAAGAGGCGCTGAGCAGCAACGCCCTGCCTGAGGGCACCCTGCTC
>JAHEIK010000129.1 GCA_024639415.1 Planctomycetota bacterium | reverse complement strand
CCGACGAAGGCTAGCCTCAGGTGCCGCCCGAGCAGCCGCTGCTGCCGAACAGCTTGAAGGCCTTGGGCGCAAGCTTGTGCCTCTTGGGGCTGACGGTCGTCGGCCGGGTGCGCACACGCCGCGCGGTGGTGCTGCGGCGAACGGGTACCGGCGCGGGGGACGCACGACGCACGGGCGCGGGAGCCGCGCGACGCACGGGCGTGACGTAGCGGACCGGCGCGCGGGCGTAGCTGCGCACCGCGCTGGGCGGCGGCGGCGGCGGCGGGCTGCTCAGGGTGTACGTACGCGGGCTCGACACGGTGCGCGTCGGCTGCGTCGCGACGGTGGGCGCCGCGACGGTGCGCGTGCGGTACGTCGGCGCTGCGTAGGTGACTGTGCGTGCCGAGCGGTAGCTCGGCGAGCAACTGTTGTTGCGGGCCATGAGGCTGCGAGCGGTTCGCGAGCCGGCACAGCCCGCGGCGAGAACCCCTGCAGCGACGAGCGCAATCAGCGTGGCGCTTCGCAAATCGAATACCTCCGAACGGAGTCCGCTGCTGCGCACTCCGCACCCCTTTGACGCACGATGAGGGCAACCTCCCTCGCGAGCGCCCCATCCCGCCTACTCGGTTGGCATACGGGAGGCCTTGAATCCTAGCGATCCGAAGCGACCTTCCATCTGCCCAGCCGTGCAGGCTCGTTCCCTCGGCTGCGGGCGCGCGGACTCCCTACGAATCCGGATGCACCCACCGGGGGAACAGGACGCCGGAACTATGCGGGCGATCGCAGAGGATTCCAAGCAGTCTTTGGGGACGGATTCGTGCGCCGGTGACCTGCCCCACATCCTCGGGCTGCGTGCTCCGCAGAGCCCAGTTTGTTGGGCCTGAAACGTGCGACGGCGTCACGCTCCCAGGCGCCTCGGCCGCCCCCGGGAGCGGCAATCCGCCGCAAGTCCTGCTGTTGTAAGGGACTGCGTCGCCCGCCCGGTTCTTGCCGGAGCTGCCTGGAGGCGGCATCGTGTCGGCGAGCCATGTCGCCTGCCGATCGCCCGCCGAGTGCATCCTCCGAGCCGGGCCCTGGGTCCGCGCATCCTGTTAACGCGGGCACGACATTCGACCCGGCATGGCTCGAGGAGCCCGCGCCGCCGCCGCGCGCGGCGCCGCCTCGAGGAGCACCAGCCACGGAGGCCGTCGAGCTGCTGCTGGCACTGCAGTGCATCGACCTCACCACCCTGGCTCCGGATGACACGGAGCAGCGGGTGCGGGCCCTCTGCGAGCGCGCGATCACGCCGCTTGCACCCGATCTAGTGGCGGCGCACGAGCTTGGCGCCCCCCCCCATACCGCAGCCGTCTGCGTGTTCACTCCTTTCGTGAGCACGGCACGGGCCGCGCTGGCGGGCAGCGGCGTGGGCGTCTGCACGGTATCTGCGGGCTTCCCCACGGGAGCCGGCACGCTGGACGAGCGGCTGGAGCAGATCGCCGGCGCGCGCGCTGCCCAGGCGGACGAGATCGACGTCGTCATCCGCCGTGAGCTGGCCAACGCGGGCGCCTGGCAGGCGCTGTACGAGGAGGTGCGGGCCTTCCGTCTCGCCTGCGGGCC
Source organism: Planctomycetota bacterium (assembly GCA_024639415.1). Classification (GTDB taxonomy): domain Bacteria; phylum Planctomycetota; class PLA2; order PLA2; family JAEUHO01; genus JAHEIK01. The sequence continues at coordinate 7,488 of JAHEIK010000129.1, read as the reverse complement.
GGTGCCGATGAAGGTGATCCTCGGATCCGGGGAGCTCGCTTCATCGGCCACCGTCGCGCGGGCGGGCCTGACGTCCCTCATGGCAGGCGCGGACTTCATCAAGACGTCCACCGGCAAGGAGGCCGTCAACGCGACGCTGCCGGCGGGGCGGGCCATGGCCGCTGCGATCCGTGCCTACGAGGCACGCACGGGCTACCCGGCCGGGCTGAAGCCCGCCGGGGGGATCTCGACGCCCCAACAGGCGCGCGACTGGCTGGCCCTCGTGGAGGCGGAGTTGGGCGCAGCGTGGCTGACCCCGGCGCGCCTGCGCTTCGGAGCGAGCGGGCTGCTGGGCAATCTGGTGGAACGCCTGCGGGAGTTGTGATCGGCCGGCGCTCCGCTTCGGCCCCCTGCGGCGGAACGGCTCGTGTAGGGGCGCAGGGAGGCCCGCGCTGCGCGGAGCCGAGTCTTCGCCCGACCCCATGGCCATCGCGAGGCGCCCAGGCGACGGGACGGGCCGGGCCAGGACTCGCCCGGCGCCTGCGGCGCCGGACTCCCATGGCCCCTACCGGGGAACAGAAATGTCGGGCAGCAGGGCCAGCAGGGCTCCCAGAACGACTCACGGGCCGGGCCAAGACTCGGCCAGCGCCTGCGGCGCCGGACTCCCATGGCCCCTACCGGGGAACAGAAATGTCGATCCGGGCTTGACGGATGCGTCCGCATCTCCTACGAATGTAGTACTACAACTGTCGTAGGTGGACGGGAGGGCAGCGATGAGCCGACCGCAGCAGCTCAGTGACCTGCAGATCGCCATCCTGCGCGTGCTCTGGGAACGCGAGGAAGCGACCGTCGCCCAGGTCCAGGATGACCTGCAAGCCGAGCGCGGCCTGGCCCACACGACGGTCGCGACGCTGCTCTCACGCCTGGTGAAGCGCGGCGTCGTCTCACGCCGCACGGAGGGCCGTCAGCACGTCTACCGCGCCGAGGTCGAGGAGCGCGACGTGCGCCGCTCCATGGTCTCCGCGCTGACCGAGCGCCTGTTCGCCGGCGATCCCTCGGCGCTGGTGCATCACCTGATCGACGAAGGCGCCATCGACGCGGACGAACTGGCGCGCCTGCGCGCGCTGCTTGCGGAGCAGCCGGCGAAGGGCGACCGCGATGCCGACTGATCTCCTCGCGCCGTGGCTGCTGACCTACCTGCTCCATAGCACCCTGCTGCTGATGGCCGCTTGGCTGATCGTGCGGCTGTGGCGGGGCATGCCCCTCAGCGCGCAGGAGTGCCTCTGGCGCACGGCGCTGCTTGGCGGCGCACTGACCGCGAGCGCGCAGGTCGCCATCGGCTGGGAGCCGTGGAGCGGACACCTCACCGTCCCGCAGATCGACGCCGCCGCTCCGGCGACCGCAGCGGCCCCGCCGGGGGAGGAACCGCTGCGCCCGAGCACCGCGGCGGCCGCCGTCGCCGCGGCCGAGTCCGCTCCGGCGGACGAGAGCAGGTCCGTGGTCGTCCCGGTCGCGCCGACGCGCGCCAAGCCTTCTGCAGCCGGCACGCAGGTGGACCTCGGAAGCGTCGCGGGGCTGGTCTGGCTGGCCGGCCTCGCGCTGCTGTTGCTGCGCAGCCACCGCACCCGCGCGCAACTCCGGCGACGGCTCGCAGGTCGCGCCCCCCTCGCCTCCGGCCCCTTGCATGCGCGCTTCGAAGCCCTGCTTGCGGACATCGGCCGGCACGGCCGCATCGCGCTGCTCGAGACGCCGGGGATGGGCAGTCCCGTCGCATTCGGCGTCCTGCGTCCGCAGATCGTCGTGCCCGCACGGACCCGGGAGCTTCCTGCCCCGCAGCAGGAGGCCCTCCTCGCGCACGAACTCGCCCACCACGTGCGGCGCGACCCGCTGTGGCTGGCCCTCACCCGCAGCGTGACGACCGTGCTCTTCTTCCAGCCGCTCAACCTCCTGGCAGCCAAGCGCTTGCGCGAGACGAGCGAACTGCTCTGTGACGCGTGGGCCGCGCAGCACACGGGCCGCGGCCGCGAACTGGCCGAATGCCTCACGGCCGTGGCCGGCTGGCTGGTCGGCGAGCGCGCCCCGCTCGCCGTCCCCGCGATGGCGGCCCACGGCTCGATGCTCGAGCGCCGCGTCGGGCGCCTGCTCGAGGGCACCGCTCACCGCTCCACGCGCGTCCACCGGTCCTCGGCCCGGCTGCTGGCCGCCGTGCCCCTGCTCGCCGTGGCGCTGCTGGCGCCTTCGGTCGCGAACGTCGCGGCCTCGACCCCGGCCCCGACGCCGTCCTCCCCGATCCTCGCGCCGGCCGAGAGCACAGCGCAGGCGCTGGCGCTCCTCGACGAGGAGATCGCTCGCCTCGAGACGGAGTGCACCACCTTGCTGGACCTGCTCGGGCAGGTCCGGGACGCCCCGGAGGCCCTGCGGCAGGGAGCCGCTCGCCTCGCAGGCCACCTCACCACATTGAAGACACGCCGCGCCGCACTCGCACGCGGCGCGCAGGAGTCCACCCGATGAAGACCACCGCCCTTGGCATCGCTCTGGCAGCCCTCGTGCTGCTCGCCGCACCCGTCGCCAGCCACGCCGAGGACGGCGTCGGCAAGCGCATGGATCTCAGCTTCGAGGACGCGCCGATACGCACGGTGATCACGCAGATCGCCGAGCACGCGGGCGCCAACGTGATCATGTCACCCAAGTTGAGAGGGGCGATCACCCTCAAGCTGCACAACGTGCCGTGGCGTGACGCGCTCGAGCAGGTCGCACGAGCCGTCGGAGCCCGCGTCCTCGAGGAGGACTACGGGATCTTGCGCGTACTGCCCGCCGCCGAGGCCCCCACTGAGAAGCAGTTCGTGAAGATCCACGACGTGCGCGATCTCATGCAGGCGGGCGTCCACGTGCTCGACGTGAGCAAGCCGTACGGAAGGCGCGGGCACTTGTCGTACAGCAACGGACGCATCGTGCTGCGCGCGCCGGCCGCGGAGCAGAAGCTCTACGCGGAGTTCCTCGCATCCCTGCGGGCCAAGCAGCGCGGCAAGGTCGACCTGGCTGACCTCCGCAAGGCCTCGGCCGAAGCGCAGCGCAAGCTGGCCGAAGTCACGGCGCGACTCGCCGCAGCGAAGGCCGGGGGCGACGGGAACAGGATCGAGGCGGCCGAAGCACAGGCGGAGGTGGAGCGGGCGAAGCAGAGCTTCATGACCCTGCGCAAGGAAGCGGCCCGTGCAGCGGCGCGGCGAGCGCTCGGCGGCAAGCTCGAAGACACGGCTGCGCCGAAGATCGTCAAGCTCGAGCCGTCCGTCTCTGTCGTCACCGTCGAAGGCACCAAGCAGGTGCTGCTCGTCATCGACGACAAGGGCAACATCCTCGAGAAGAAGGTGATCGGGGAGTCTGCGCCCAAGAAGGTCATCAAGGGCAGAGTGGTTGACGGCAGCGGCGTGAAGGTCGCCAAGCCCGTCACGGTCGTGACGACCAAGAAGGGCACGTACCGCGTCGTCTACGGGCCCGAGGGGAAGATCCGGGGCACGCAACTCGTACGCGCCGGCAAGAAGAGCGACCGCGTCCTGGTCGACAAGTTCGCCGGCAAGGGCGACCCGCTCAGGAACCTGCCCCTGCCGGGCAACATCGACATCCTGAAGCAGCGCAAGCGCCTGGAGGAGTTGCTCAAGGCCCGCAATCACCTCACGGCTGCGGGCCTGCACGAGGAGTCACGTCGTGTCCACGCTCGCGTGGAGGAGGCGCGAGCGGCCCTGGCCGCGGCCGAGAAGCAGCGGGAAGCTGCCGCCCAGCGCGCCGCGGCAGAGCGTGCGTGGCGTGAGGCTGCGGCTCACAGCGGCCTCAAGATCAAGTACGGCCCGGGGCAGGTCCGCCACAAGACCGGCGTCGAAGACTCCATCCAGGCACTGCGCAAGGACGTGGCCGCGCTGCGCGGCGAGGTGCGCGAGCTGACCGGTCTCGTGCGCCAGCTGCTGCGCCGCGGTGGTGGCGGTGGCGCGGGCGGTCGCGGGGGGCGCTAGCCGGGAAGTCGGCGTGCCCCGCGCTCATCGGGCGGTACGTCGTAGGTCACACGCGTCTTCGTGAGCACGTCGCTCAGTGTGCGCCCCTTGGCCACGTAGAAGCAGCCGAGCCCCACGACGGACGCGGCGATGCCCACCACGTGCGCGACGCTGCCGGCGAACGGCAGCAGCAGCGGCAGGCCGCACGCCCAGAGGATGGCGCCGGGAAAGCGCACCACGCCGCGCATCCACATGGCGCGCCGGGACGGCTCGCTGCCATCGGAAGCACGTACGCGCAAGTTGAGGAACCACTTGCCGAGCGTCATGCCGTGCCGCACCTCGGGCAACACGGTGAAGCCGAGGAACAGGAGCGCGAAGATCGTCATCTCGTGCGCCTCGGTGAGGTGGATCGCGCCGGCACGCTTCAGGACGAACTCGATGCCGCCCAGGGCGATGATGGAAGCCACGAGGTCCATGAACACGCCCACCGCACGCGCGACGATGGGCGCAGGATGCACGGCGCGCGGCCGGCAGCCCTCGAGCATCGTCATGACCTCGCGCATCGACGTGGGACGGTCCTCGGGCTTCTTGGCGCACATGCGGCGCAGCACGCGATCGAGCGAGTGGGGAAGATCCGGACGCTCCGCGATGAGCGACGGCAGGGGCGTGTTGATCTGGTCGTGTAGCACGTCGCCGAGGCTCGGCCCCGGATACGGGGGGTGCCCGCTGAGGAGCGCCCACGCCGTGAGCCCCAGGCAGTAGATGTCCGTCCGCGGATCGACGCTCTTGCTCCGGCACTGCTCCGGGCTCATGTACGTCGGCGTGCCGATGACCGAGTCATCCTGGCTGATGTTGATGTCGGCGTCGAGCGACTTGGACAGGCCGAAGTCGGTGATCTTGATGGAGCCGTCGGTGCGCACGAGCACGTTCGACGGCTTCACGTCGCGGTGCACGATGCCTGCGTCGTGCGCGGCGGCCAGGCCTGCGGCGGCCTGCACCATCCAGTCGATTGCGGTTTCGAGGTCGGGCGGGCCGTGCGTCGTGATGTGCTCGTCGAGGCTCTGGCCCACGACGAACTCCATGGCGAAGAAGCGGTAGCTACCGTCGCCGCCCACGAAGTAGACGTGCGTGAGGTTCGGATGGCTGACCCGCGCGGCGGCGCGGGCCTCCTGGAAGAAGCGATCCACGCGCACCGTCATGCCGCTGACGGCCGGGCGCAGGACCTTGACTGCGACCTTGCGGTCCAGGCCCTCGTCGTGCGCGCGGTAGACCGTGCCCATGGCGCCCTCGCCGATGGGCTCCTCGATGCGGTAGTGAGCCAGCGTGGAGCCGGGGGGCAGGGGAGGGGTGGCTGTCGTGGGCACGGCGCGGTGAGCATACCGCCGATCACACGGACACGGACATGGTCACGACATGGGCGTCGCACCGGTTACGCCTGACGCCGCAGGCACGCTGGATTGGGCGGCCACCCGGTCCCGCGCTCCGCGCGCGACCTCGGGCAGCCCCTACTCGGGTGCTGACGACGGCCGAGCGGCGCATCTCGGCCATGGGCTGAGCCATGGTGCCCGTGTCCATCTCCCCGTGTGGCCCACCCATCCCGTACGATCTCTCCCCGATGGATCCGAACCTCCTCGCCCGCTACCAGAGTTCCTCCGGCGCAGCTGCGTACAGGCGCAAGTACGAGCGTTCTTGGATCCGACGGCTGTCCAACCGCCGCGAGCTGGCCATCGTCGACCGTGCGCTGGACCGGGCCGCAGCCGCCGGCCGCGTGCTGGACTGCCCCTGCGGCGCCGGGCGGCTGACCCCCACCATCCTCAAGCACGCGGACGAGGTCGTCTGCGCCGACATCTCCGCGCCCATGGTCGACGAGGCTCGTGAAGCCCTCGCTCCGCTCGAGCAGGCCGGCGTCGTGTCGTTCGCGGTCGCGGCGGCCAGTGATCTGCCGATGGAGGACGATGCGTTCGACACCGCCGTGTGTCATCGCCTGATCCACCACATGGCCGAGGCGCAAGAGCGCGCCGGCGTGCTGGCGGAGCTGGCGCGCGTCGCCAGCCGGCGTGTCGTCATCTCCTTCTCCGACGACAGCACGTGGAAGGGCCGCAGCCAGCGGCGGCGCGGGGTCGCTCGCAAGCGCTCCGCGCTGATGCCCGCCGACCTGTTCGCGGAGGCAGCCGCCCACGGACTCACGCCGCTGGGCAAGCCCCTGCGACTCAACGGCTTCCACTCGCTCGTCGCGGTGGCTGTGTTCTCCGTCGGAAGTGCGCGCACGTGAGCGAGACCTGGTGGCTCGCGCCGGCCGCACGCGCGGACCTCGAGGCGCACGCACGCCTCGACGTCGCCGCGTGGATGCAGCCGGCCGCCGAGCGCACGACCCTGTCGACGGATCGCCAGTCCGCAGCCGTGCGCTGGGACGGTGAGGACCCGCTGCTCGTGAAGTGGCGCGCGCCCTTGCCCGAGCGGCGGCGGCGGACCTTCCTGAGGCCGTCCCGAGAGCGCAAGGAGGCGCGCGCCCTCGGACGGGCCGCCGTGCTGGGCATCCCGACGCCGACCGTGCTCGCCGTAGGCGAGCGGCGGCGCTGGGGCATGCTCACGGGCTCCGTGGTCATCCGCCGCTTCGACGCGGCGGCGCAGAGCGCGGTGGACGGCGCACGTGCGGACCGGAGCGTCCTGCTGGAGGTCGCCGCCGCCCTGCGCACCTGGCATGACGCCGGCTTCCGCCACGGCGACTGCTACCCCAAGAACGTGCTGGTCGGCGGGGCCGCGGGCGAGCCGCGTCCCATCGGCTGCCCCATGGCGACGTTCGATGCTCCCGGCCCGGCCCTGGACCGGGCGCGGCTCAGGGACCTCGGGCAGTTCACCGCAGGCTGCTCCGCGCTGGAGCCGTGGGGCGATCCGTTCAGCTTCCTGATGATCTACGGCGAGGCCCCCGGTCTGCCCGACTACGAGGCCCTGGTGGAGTTGATCACGCCGTTCTACGAGCGCGTGATGGAGCGCAAGGCGGAGCGGGAGCGCACGCGCCCCGCAAGGGAACCGGACGGTCCGCCGCAGCCGGCGCCGTTGGTGGTTGGGGCGCCGCCGCGCGTGCGGGCGCGGGACATCGCCGTTCTCTGACGGCCCACACCCCCGTGAACGTGAACGTCTGCGTCACCGTCACCGGCGTGCCCGTCGCCCGTGCCCGTGATCGGTCGTGACATGAGACATGAGACGGGAAACGGGCACGTGTCCCGGGTACGCCGGGAACGGAGACGGGCACGGTAACGGTGAGGGGAAGATCGACTAGCCGCTTCGCGGCTAGTCGATCTTGACGATGAACCAACGACCGTCCACCTCCTGCATGCGGTACGTGTGACCGCCGTACGCCGGCAGCGTGCGCATGGACACCGAGCCGTCGTCGTTCGTCCACTCCTTGGACGTCATGAAGATCTGGAACAGCAGGTCGTCGCAGTCGCCCTGCGTGCGGTGCTTGCTCATGCCGACGAAGACGTCGATCCAGTCCTGCTGGATCTTCGTGGCGGGCGTACCCGGC
>JAHEIK010000564.1:1502-2804 GCA_024639415.1 Planctomycetota bacterium | reverse complement strand
CTTCACGTTCGTGAACGGCACCGAGCCCAAGTCGCTTGACCCCAACATCATGACGGGCCAGCCCGAGGGGCGCATCGGGGACGCGATCTTCGAGGGCCTGACCTACCGCGATCCCAAGACGTTGAAGCCTACGCCCGGCGTGGCCGAGTCCTGGACCATCTCCGAGGACGGGCGGATCTACACGTTCCGCATCCGTCCGAACGCCAAGTGGAGCGACGGCAAGCGCGTCACGGCCCACGACTTTGCGTGGTCCTGGCGACGTCTGCAGGATCCGAATCTCGGCTCCGAGTACCCGTACATCCAGCACATGATCCGGTACGCCGAGGAGTACAACACCTACGGCGGCCAGGTGAAGCGGCTTCTCGGCTCGGCGGCCGGGGCGCTCATCGACCTCATCCAGCGCAATCCCCGCGGCGTGGCGCAGGAAGCGTGGCAGGGCTTCGTCGAGGAGAAGAAGCTCCACGATGCCGGCTGGCTCGACCTCGGGGGCCTGGAAGCACAGGATCGGGTCACCGCCGCGGACATGAAGTCGCTTGTCGCTGCATCGGCGCAGGTCGCGCGCGAGAAGGCGGCCGCCTTCATCGACATGGAGAAGCCGGACAAAGCGGCGCTGAAGCGCCTGCTCGGCAAGACCAGCCGCGCGCTCATTGCGCTCGCCCGCGAGAACGAGGACGGCGTTGAGGTCGTTGTTGCTGATGCGCCCGACCTGTCGGACGAGCAGAAGGAAGAGCGCGCGCAGAAGACCTGGGGCCACTTCGTCAAGGACCAGGAGGCCAACGACACCGTCAAGGGTACGCCGGACGCGAAGCTGCGCGCGGCGCTCGTGCGCAAGGAGGGCCGGCTCTCTCGCGCGGAGCTCGGCGCGCTGCTGGACGCCTTCCTGGGGGAGGCAGAGCGCCGCGCTGCCGTGTGGAGCGAGGCGCACGCGGCCTACGGTGTCACCGGCGGCGTCTTCGCCAAGGATGACAACACGCTCGTCGTCGAGCTCAAGGCACCTACGCCCTTCTTCCTCGAGGTCACGGCCTTCTACTCCTCGTTCCCCGTGCCGCGCCACGTGGTCGAGTTCAAGGACGACAACGGCGAGTACATCGACGGTGCGTACTCCGAGGACTGGTTCACCCCCGACAAGATCGTCTCCAACGGCCCCTTCGTCATGAAGGCGTGGCGCGTGAACGAGAAGATCCGCCTGCACAAGAGCGAGACGTACTGGAACAAGGACAGCGTCAAGGTCGAGATCATCGACGCGCTGCCCATCGAGAACGCCACGACCGGCTTGAACCTCTACCTCTCGGGACGCGTGGG
>JAHEIK010000564.1:0-1492 GCA_024639415.1 Planctomycetota bacterium | reverse complement strand
CGTCTACTACTACCGCGTCAACTGCACACGCAAGGGGCTCGACGACCCACGCGTTCGCAAGGCGATCGCCCTATCGATCGACCGCGAAGCGATCGTCAAGAACATCCTCAAGCAGGGGCAGTTGCCCGCCTCGCGCGTCGTGCCGCCCGGTATGCCCGGCTACGAGCCGCCGCCGAGCCCGCTGAAGTACGACCCCGAGGCCGCGCGCAAGCTGCTGACCGACGCCGGGTACCCGGGCGGCAAGGGGCTCGGCACGCTACGGCTGCTCTTCAACACGAACGAGAGCCACCGCGCGATCGCCGAGGCGGTCACCGATCAACTGCGGCGCAACCTGGGGCTGGAGGTCAACGCCTACAACCAGGAGTGGCAGGCCTATCAGGCCAACATGCTGGCGCTGGAGTACGACGTCGCCCGCGCCGGCTGGATCGGGGACTATCTGGATCCGAACACGTTCCTGGACATGTGGATCACGAACGGCGGGAACAACCAAACCGGCTGGTCGAACGCCTTGTACGACGACCTGATCCGCTACGCGGCCGATGTCGGACTGATGTTCAAGGAGGATGTTCGCGGGCTCATCGAGAAGATGAAAGAGCCCGCGAAGATCCGGAGGCTGATGGCTGCGATCGGTGAGGCCACGGGCACGCGCGCCAAGCTGGCGGCGGGTGAGAAGCTGCGCCTGCACCTCTTCCGCGAGGCCGAGGCGATCATGTTCCAAGATGAGGTTCCGATCATCCCGATCTACTTCTACGTGACCAGCAGCCTCGTGCATCCCTACGTGAAGGGCTGGCACGCAACACTCGAGACCGAGGACGGCGGCACGATTCCGAACCTCCAGGACATCCACCCTCTGCGGGGCATCTCCATCGATCACGAGCTCAAACAGAAGCTGTTCCCCCGATGACGGCCGGCCAGAAGAGACTCCTCATCGGCGGGACGGTCGGCCTGCTCCTGCTGCTGTGGATCGTCGTGGGCGTCGGCTGGACCGAGGCCATCCTGGTCGGGGTGCTGATCTCGCTCCTGAGCGCGACGGCATGGATGCCCGGTCGCCTCGCCCGCGTCGTCGGATCGGCCTATCTCGCGCTCGTTGTCGGCATCTTCGGACGGGTGGCATGGGGCACGGGCGGCGGCGTTGCGCTCGCCATCGTGATCGGTGTCCTGGCTTGGCGCTTCCTGCCCACACGCGTGCAGCGTCGCTTCGCGTTCATGCTTCCGTCGATGGTGTTGCTGATCTTCGTCACGTGCACCCTGATGTACATGGCCCCGGGGTCGCCCTTCGCCCAGGAGCGCGCGACGACGTCCCAAGCGCTCGCCGCCCAGCAGGCGCGCTTCAAGATCGAAGACACTGCGACGGCCTTCTTCTTCTCGTACATGGACGGCCTCGTCACCGAGGGCACCATGGGCCCCTCGGTCATGGTCAAGGGCCGCACCGTCGAGGAGCTGGTCTTCAAGGCGCTTCCGGTCAGCATGTCGCTCGGCCTGCTGGCGCTGA
>JAHEIK010000563.1:2171-2806 GCA_024639415.1 Planctomycetota bacterium | reverse complement strand
CCAGTCCACAATTGGCTTCGTCAAGGACTCCGTCTTCATCACCCTGAGCAAGCTGCTCGGGCGCAAGGTGCTCATCCATCTTCGTGGCAGCAACATCCAGAACTGGCTCGCCGCGTCACCCCGGCCGGTGCGGGCCTACGTGGAGCGGGTACTGCGCAAGGCCGATGGCGTGATCGTGCTCGGCGATAACCTGCGTCACCTCTTCGCCCCCTACTTCCCAGACGATCGCATCTTCGTCGTTCCGAACGGGGCCGACTATGCGGTCCCGCCACACGCCACCCCCAATGGGCAGGTGCATGTGCTCTACCTCGCCAACCTACAGCCGTCGAAGGGAATCGAGGACGTCTTACGGGGCGTTTCCATCTTGAAGGAACAGGGAGTCGGTGGGTTCGCGCTCGATGTGGTCGGCACCTGGCGGGATGCAGCGACTGAGCAGGTATGCCGAAGCCTCGTCGAGGAAGAGCAACTCCCGGTTACGTTCCACGGCCCGGCCTACGATGCCGACAAGTTTGCCTTCATGGCGCGCTCGGACGTGTTCGTGTTCACGCCGCGCGAGCCAGAAGGCCATCCATGGGTGATCGTCGAGGCCCTCGCTTCCGGCCTCCCCGTTGTCTCAACCGATCAAGGGGCCATCG
>JAHEIK010000563.1:0-2161 GCA_024639415.1 Planctomycetota bacterium | reverse complement strand
GGATGGGCATAACGGGTTCATCGTCCCCTCGAGCAACCCCGCCGCTGTGGCTGAAGGTTTGCGTCGCCTGATCGAGCAGCCCGAAGTGCGGACGCGCCAGGCCGAGGCCAGCCGTCGGCTTTACGAGGCGCACTTCACCGAAGCTCGAATGGTGGAGCGCCTCAGTGACGCCATTGACTTCGTCCTCCAGTCCTCCTGACCATTTCGAATGCTTCAACTGACACAGACTCTCAAGGACGGCACCATGAGTGTTCTCGATGTACCGTTTCCGGCTCTCTCTGACGGAGCCGTTCTGGTGCGCAACCACTTTTCGCTTATCAGCGCAGGGACCGAAGGCAAAACCGTTAAGGAGGCACGCCTTGGCTATTTGGCAAAAGCGCGCGCGCGGCAAAAGGAAGTGAAGCAAGTGGTCCAGTCAGCAAAGGCCAACGGGCTGACGGCCACGTACGATCTCGTGATGAACAAGCTGGAGGCTGCCTCGGCGCTGGGCTACAGCTGCGCCGGCGAGGTCATTGCCGTAGGCCAGGCCGTCACGGACCTGAAGGTGGGCGACCGCGTCGCGTGTGGCGGCGGCAGCGCGGTGCACGCCGAGGTGGTAGCGGTGCCGCGCAACCTGTGCGTGCGCGTGCCTGAGGGGGTGGATCTCCGGGAAGCGGCGTTCACGACGCTCGCCGCCATCGCGCTTCAGGGCATCCGCCAGGCAGAAGTCTCCCTCGGCGGAAACGCTGTCGTGATCGGGCTTGGGCTAGTTGGGCTATTGACTGTGAAGCTACTCGGCGCGGCGGGCGTCCGCGCTATCGGGGTCGACCTCGACCTTGCGCAGGTTGCGCTGGGCAATGCCGCCGGTGCCCTTGCGTTCGAGCGGAAACACCCCGGCCTCGAAGCCACCATCCTCGACGCCACGCGCGGGGCAGGCGCCGATGCGGTGATCATAACAGCGGGTACGTCGTCGCTCGACCCAGTGGAGCTGGCGGGGCGCTTGTGCCGCTCGAAGGGCCGTGTTGTCATCGTGGGAAGCGTGCCGACCGGATTCAGCCGTGAACAGTATTACCGCAAGGAACTCGATCTCCGGATGTCGTGCTCCTACGGGCCGGGCCGCTACGACGCACAGTATGAGGAGGACGGCGTGGACTACCCCATCGGGTACGTGCGCTGGACCGAAAATAGAAACATGGAGGCCTTCATCGACCTCCTCGCCCAAGGGCGGCTCGACGCAGGCGGTCTTATTAGCCACACGTTTCCCTTAGAGCGCGCGCCTGAGGCGTACCAGATGATCCTCGACCGCTCCAAGCCGTTCGTCGGGATCTTGCTCGCCTACGACACCGAGCGGCCTGTGTTGGAGCGGGTAACATTGACCCCCCGCAGCACTCCAGCCGCGTCCGACCTCACACTCGGATTCGTCGGTGCGGGCTCGTTTGCGCAGAACGTGCTGCTCCCCGCCCTGGACGGCAAGGGCACGTTCGTCGGTGTGGCTACCGCGCGGCCCAACAGCGCACGCCACATCGCCGACAAGTACGGGTTCGCGTACTGCACAGGCGAATCCGACGATGTGATCGCCGATCCGGGCATCAAGACGGTTTTTATCGTCACGCGCCACAACCTCCACGCGCCGCTTGTGCTCCACGCCCTTAGGCACGGCAAGAACGTGTTCGTCGAGAAGCCGCTCTGCCTCACACCGGAAGAACTCGACACCATTGAGGCGGCCTACGAGGAGCAGAACGTACACCTGCTGGTCGGGTTCAACCGGCGGTTTGCCCCGCTCGTCCAGACGCTCAAGGCACAGCTCGGTGAAGGCCAGCCTGTGGCGATGCAGTACCGCATCAACGCCGGGATCGTCCCGCCGAGCCACTGGGTCCACGATCCGCAGGTGGGCGGAGGCCGCATCCTCGGCGAGTTCTGCCACTTCGTAGACCTGGTGATGTGCCTCGCGGGGGCACCGGTAACACGCGTTGCGGCAACCTCGATGGACGACCCGCACCATCTGAGCGACACCGTAAGCGTAGCCCTGGAGTTTGAGAACGGGAGCACGGCCTCGATTGCCTACTTCTCAAATGGTCATTCGTCGCTCCCAAAGGAACGGCTGGAGGTGTTCGCAGGAGGGCGCGTTGCCGTGCTGGATGACTTCAAGACGCTTGAGATCTACGGCGAGAAGACGAAGAAG
>JAHEIK010000128.1:6871-9082 GCA_024639415.1 Planctomycetota bacterium | reverse complement strand
CATCGGGATCGGCCCGTGGCCCTCGGGCGCGACGGACGCCGGCAAGGAGTTCCCCGGGATGTCCCGTGGGCGCCTCACCGGGGTCACGCACGGAGTCGCCGAAGCTGCTGCCGGGGCCGAGTCGAGCCGCGACGAGGTGTGGACCTACCGCCTGCCTACCGAAGCCGAGTGGGAGTACGCGCAGCGCTTCCTCGCGCCGGCCTACAAGGCGCGCCAGGCCGGCTTCCGCGAGTGGATGCTCGACCGCTTCGGGCCGCTACCCACCTGGACCGTCAGCGATCCCCACGGTCCCCGCGAAGGCGAGACGTTCGTCGTGCGGGGCGCAGGTGGTCGCGAGGGCCTGCCGCGCGGGACCCAGGCCGCCGACCTGGGCTTCCGTCTCGTGAGTCCGCTGGGCTACGGGCTGGGCAAGTACGGCGCGACCAAGGTCACGTTTCGCCTGGTGGATGAGTACGCACCCGAGAACGCCGAGCCGATCCGCGACGGCTACGACCTGCGCATCATCTCGATGAATGATCGTCTGCAAGCGCGCACCATGGGCGTGGAGACCGACTGGACGCTGGTGCCGGCGCCCGGCTCGCCCGTGACCCTGACGATGGTTCCGGGCGCGTACTACGTCTACGCCGAGCGCACGCGGGACGGCAAGCTGCTGCGGGGCAAGGAGATGAAGTTCTACGTTGCGGACAAGCCGATCGAGCGCCTGGTGCCCATTCCGGAGAAGGACCAGGAACGCTACGGCTCCGGGGGGCGTGAAAAGCCGCAGTAGGCGCATGCCGACCCGGGTCCGGCGCCCCTCGTAGCGGCAGCCGCAATTGCCTACAATCCGGCCTCTACGGAGGAAAGCCATGCGCTCACTCACGCTCGTCCTGCTCGTCTCGTTCGCGCTCGTCTGTGGCCCGTCGCTCGTGCGGGCGGATGAGCCTCCGGTCAAGCCGCCTGTGCCGGCCGAGAAGAAGGGCGACGAGGCGCAGGCCGAGGACAAGGATCCCGAGGACAAGGATCCCGCGCAGAAGGGGGACGCCGGCGAGGCGGCGCCCGAACTCGCGCCGCCGTCGAAGGCGTACGACGACATGCGCTTGGCGTCGAACAAGCTCCCGTACGCGAAGCGCGCAGCGTTCATGAAGCAGAGTGCCGAGCTGTACCTGCTGCAGTGGCAGGGCGCTGGGCGGACGGCGGCGGGTGACGAGCACTTCCACCTGGGAAGGCTGTTGCAGAGCGCCGAGCTCTGGGCCGACGCGGCACAGAGCTTCCAGGCGGCGCGCGCCAGCAAGGGCATCGACCCGAGCATGGCCGGCAACGCGGCGAACTCCGAGGCGCGTCTCTACGCCAACAGCAAGGCACGCGAGGCTATCGGCGCCAAGACCTGCGGCGAGGCCCTCGGGAACCTCCTTGCGTACGCGAGTGGGATCCAGGACGAGAGCCTGCAGTCGATTCGCGGATCGATCGAGATCACCGTAGCGTCGGCCCTCGAGGGGCTCGAGCGCAAGCAGGACGCGCATGACCTGCGCATGGCGCTCGCCCAGCGCGATCCCATGCTGACCGGCCGCGTCTACCGCTCGCTCGTCTGGGGCCTGCTTGGCAACTCCCACGCGCTGGCCGACTACGCGGACATCCGCAGGCGGGCCGAGCCCATGGTGGCCATGCTCAAGACGCAGCAAGCCAAGGCCATCGAGCTGACCCAAGCCAAGCTCGAGGAGGCGCGCGCTACGCTGAAGGAGAGCAAGCCCGAGGCGCTCGACGAGAACGGGAACCTCACGAACCGCGACCGACGCAATCACTCTCCGCTCGAGCGTGTGGTCTACAACGCCGGTCGCCAGGCGAGCAGCGCCAAGTCGCTGCTCAAGCGCCTGGAGGGTGCGGTCAAGCCCTTCAGCATGCTCGGTGAGCCCGTACCCGAGTGGACCCTGGAGCATGCGTTCGGCGAGACGAAGGCCATGGCGGACCTCAAGGGCAAGGTCGTGGTCATGGACTTCTGGGCCACGTGGTGTCCCTGGTGCATCAAGAGCTTCCCCGCCATCCGCGTGCTCCTGAAGGAGTACGAGGCGCAGGGGCTGGTCTTCGTCGGTGTGACGGCCAGCTCCGGCTCGGTCTACAGCGCGCGCTACGACCTCGATGACGACCTCAAGGACAAGGCCGAGCCGGGCGTCCGCGCCAAGGCTGCTGCCCGTCTGGCGCGCGGCAGCCAGACGCCCGATGGCGAGACGACCTTCG
>JAHEIK010000128.1:6411-6861 GCA_024639415.1 Planctomycetota bacterium | reverse complement strand
AGACCGAGCCGGGGCCGAAGTACGCCCTGGGCGGCTGGCCGCACGCCGTCGTCGTCGATCGCGCAGGCCGCGTGCGCTACTTCAAGTCCGGCGCCCTGCTGCTCGACCGCAAGGAGGCCTTCGCCAAGTTCAAGAAGGTGCTCGACGATCTGCTGGCGGAAGAGGCCCCGGAAGCGAAGTAGCGAGGGCGGGCTCGCATGTCGCTAGCATGAGGCGAATCGGACGCGCCTCGTGAAGAACGGCTACCTCCTCCTGTTCGTGCTCCTGGCGGCGGGCGCGGTCTGGCTGCTCGTCGGCGGCGACGGCGACGATCCGCGCGGCAGCCTCGCAGGCATGGACCTCCTCGAGGGTGAGACGGGCCCCGGGCCGACGCTGCAGGCCGACGGCCAGACGCCCATGCGGGCGGGGCAGGATCCGCTGAAGGCCGACGCGAGTTCGGACGCGGCCGGC
>JAHEIK010000128.1:0-6401 GCA_024639415.1 Planctomycetota bacterium | reverse complement strand
GGCCGGCGCGCGCGTGACCTTGCGCGTGGCCACGCGCGTGCTCGCGGCGGCGACCACCGATGCCGCAGGCCGCTACACGCTGTCTGCGGCCGGCAGGCCGACCGCCATTCGCGCCGCGCTGCTCGCCCAGACCGAGGACGGCCGCGCAGGGACCGTCGCGGTGTGGCTGAGCGCCAGCCCGCAGACCCTGCCCACGGTCGTGCTCGCGGCCGCGCACGACATCACGCTGCAGGTGACGCGTGAGGGCGCGGGCGTCCTCGCTGCCCGCGTGGCGGCCGTCCGCCGTGACTCGGGGGTGCCGGGCTTGCTCGCACTCGTCGATGGCGACCAGGACGGGCGCGTCACGTTGCGTGGCCTGCCCGAGGGCAGCATCGAGTTCTACGCGACGGCGCCCGGCCACGGCCGCGGCAAGCTGACCCTGCGGTTGCCGCGGCCTGCCGACGCGCCGCCGGCGACCTTGGCGCTCCAGGGGGAGCGTCTCCTCAGCGTCTACGTCTACGACGAGAAGACGCAGCGGCCGGTTTCCGGTGCCCAGGTGCTGGTGGGGGAACCCACCACGATGCCGGTCCCTCATGGCCCGGGCTACCTGCCGCCGCTCCCGGCCTTGCGCACCGATCGGCGCGGGTACGTCGTCGTACGGCGGCTCGGCAGTGCCGAGACGATCTACGTGAACGCCCGTGCGTCCGGCTATGCCTTCGCGCCGTGGTGGCGCTCCAAGGCGCAGACGGCGCCCCCGAAGCAGTCCGAGGTGCGCATCGCACTCCCGCGTCAGCGCGTCGTGCGTCTGCCCGTCGTCGTGGATGAGGTGCCGGCGCCTGCCGACGGCACGCTGCTCCGCGTCGACTCGCGCGGAGCCCAGCGCGATGCCGGTGGCATGCTCCGGGCACGCATGGACCGTGGCGACGTCGTGCTCGAGGGGCTCGGCAGCGGCATGGTCATGGGCAGCCTGATTGCGCCGGACGGCTCGCTCGCGTCCTTCACCGTGGCCGCAGGCGCGACCGAGGGACCGACCATCAGCTTCCGGCTGCCGCGCACCGTGCGCGTACGCGTCAGCGAGCAGGGCGGCGCCCCTGTCGCGGGGATGCCATTGAAGCTGGGTGCGGGCGGCCGTGCGCCGGCGATCGCTCCCGCCGTGACGGACGACGACGGCATCGCTGTCTTCGAAGGCGTCGGCGGGGACCGCGTGAGCTTGCTGCGCGGGGAGTCGCAGCACCCGATGGGCGGTCCGGTGCTCGCGACCCTCGACCTGACGGCGGGCATCGACGTCCACGAGGTGGTGCTGGCCCCGGGGATCGACGTGCTGCTCACGCTGCGCATCGACGGCGTCGCAGCGCTCCCGCCGCACTACAGCATCCTCGTCGCAGGTCGACGTATCGACGCGGCGCGCATCGAGGAGAACGCCGACACGGGGGAGCTGCGCTGCCGCGTTCGCCCGCCGACAGCCGATGGCGCCGTGCGCATCGAGCTGCACCCGGAGGGCTTCCTGAAGGAGACGGTCGAGGCCGACGCCCGGGACGATCGCGTGGAGGAGACGTTCGATCTCCGCGAAGCCGGGCGTCTGATTGCGCGCGTCACGCCCCCGGATGACGGTGAGTACACCCTGCAACTGCAGCGCAGGGAGAAGGGCGCCGAGAACTGGGTTCCCGCGCAGCTGCCGACGCCGGGCATGGCCGCGCGGCCCCGTGGCGGTGCACGCGGAGAAGACGGGACGCATACGTACGACGGCCTCGCGCCGGGCCGCTACCGGGTCTTCGACCGTCGCGCGCGGCAGGCCAGCGAGCCCGCCGACGTCGGGATCGGCTCGCTCGCCGAGGTGGCGCTCGATCTCTCCGGCGCGCAGTGGATCGTCGGCCACGTGGTCGCGCCGGCTGGGACGAACCTCTCGCAAGCGCGGATCGTCGTCGACGGCCGCGACGACGTGTCGAGCATCTGGAGCGGTGTGCGGCCCAACGCCCAGGGCATGTTCCGCGTGCGCGGCAGCCGCGACACGCCGGTCACGCTGCGGGTCACGCATCCCACGCTGCGAGCGGCCGGGCGCGGCGGGCACGCTACGGTGCGGGCCGGTGCCGGTGAGGTCGAGCTGCGGCTCGAGGCGGGGCCGGAGCTGCACTTCCGTGTGGTGGGCTACGAGCAGGCCAGCACGCCCACGGGCGGTCTGTGGCATGCACCGCTGACGGTGCACCTCGTACCCGAGGGGGCCACGAGCGCGCGTCCGACGGCCATCCAGCCCGTAGCGGACGGGGGGCTCTTCCGCGCCGGCGGCTTTGCGGCCGGCACCTACACCTTGTGGATCACCTTCGGTCGCGGGCATGCACCGCTGGTGCGGCCCGGGCTGGTCCTCGGCAGCACCACCATCGACCTGGGCACGCTGACCCCGCCGCGCGGCTCCAACCTGCGCGTGCGCATCGCAGGCCTGGCCGAGCGCCCGACCGCTGCTGTCTGGGCGACCGTGAATCACGAGGGCGAGCCCGCCTACACCCGCCACGGGAGTCTCGACCGCGACGCGGGCGAGCTGCTGAGCACGGGCCTCGGCGCGGGACGCTTCCACGTCGTGGTGCGCGGTGCCGGCCTCTCCCCGGGGTCCCCGACGGCGCGTGTGCTGCTCGACCGCATCGTGACGGTGGATGGGGAGAGCGACGTGACCCTGGACGTGACGCTGCGCTGAGGGCGGGGAGGCTTGGAAGGAGGGGCGCGTAGCCTCTCCTTGCCGGAGCGCCGGACGCGGCATCGCCGCGCGGCGCGACGTCCAATCCGCACGGGAGTGCGGAACGGCCGCCTGACTTGTTCGACGTGAGGGCGATAGCGTGAGGGAGGGAGAGTGGGGGGTAGGAAGCCGTGAAGGCGCCTTAAGACACCCCAGAAGCCCATCCAGCGGCCCCCGTCGGTGGTCGTTAGGCCCCTGGGATCTCCCTGCACACGCAGGGAGCCGCTTTCCGTTGGAGGCACAGGGTTGAGCTCGGACCCGGCTCTCGTCGACGACACCGCCGCGTCCTCCTTGACGGAGGCGCAGCGCATCGCCGTGCGCCACGCCGGCGATCTCGAGATCGTCTACCGCTCCCGAGCCCTCGCCTTCCTCTACCCGGCGCTGGCCATCGTCATCCTCGTCACGACGCCCTATGCCGAGATCGCGCCGCTCGTGATCTACGCGGTGCTCGCGGCGAGCCTCGCTCTCGCCACGGCCCGCTTCGCCTTCTCGCTGCGGTTCGACGAGTTGCTGCGCTCGCGGCCCGAGCGGGCGCGAGCGCTCTTCGCCGCAGGCAGCCTCCTGGCCGCGGCCGTGTGGGGGGGCTGCTGCGCGTACACCCTCTACAGGTTCGGCACGGAGTGGACGACCTTCCTCGTGATCGTCTGTACCGCCGGCCTGCTGGCCGGCAGCCTCAACACGCTCAGCGCGAGACAGCCCCTCTTCCTCGCCTATCTGGCGGTCACGCTCGTTCCCGCCGTCGTAGTTGCGCTGCTCTCCGGCGACAGCCAGGCCATCGCCTTGGGCTTCATGCTCGTCTTCTACTTCGCGTTCCTGGCCTACCAGGGCCGGATCGTGGACCGCGAGAACCGCCAGTCGCGCGAGCGCGCAGTCATCGTCGAGCACGCCAAGCTTGCAGCCGAGGATGCCAGCCGCGCCAAGAGCGAGTTCCTGGCGAACATGAGCCATGAGATCCGTACGCCGATGAACGGCATCCTCGGCATGACCGAGGTGGTGCTCGAGTCGGAGCTCGACTCGGAGCAGCGTGAACACCTGGCGCTCGTCAAGTCGTCGGCCGACTCCCTGCTCTCGATCATCAATGACATCCTCGACTTCTCGAAGGTCGAGGCAGGCATGCTCGACCTGGACGACGCGCCCTTCTCGCTGCGCCAATGCCTCTCGGAAACGCTCAAGGCCCTGGCCGTGCGCGCGCAGGAGAAGGGGCTCGAGATCGTCTTCGACGTCGCGGCCGACGCACCCGACGCCGTCATCGGGGACGCCGGGCGTCTGCGCCAGATCCTGGTGAACCTCGTGGGCAACGCCATCAAGTTCACGCCCGAGGGTGAGATCGGTGTACGTGTGTTCTACCGCTCCCGCGCTCGCGGTACGGCGGAGCTGGAGTTCCAGGTCACGGACACCGGCATCGGCATCCCCGAAGAGCGCCAGCAGGCGATCTTCGACGCCTTCGCCCAGGCGGACAGCTCGACTACGCGGGTCTATGGAGGCACGGGTCTTGGGCTTGCGATCTCCGCGAGTCTCGTGGGCCTGATGGGGGGCCGCATCTGGCTGCACAGTGTCCCCGAGCGCGGCAGCACGTTCTTCTTCACCACGCAGCTCGAGCTGCAGTTCGAGGTCGAGGCTCCGCCGCCGCGACGCGAGCGCATGCTGCTGCGCGATCGGCGCGTGCTCTTGCTCGAGCCGCGGGCCTCGGCTCGCGAGGTGCTCGTGCGGCACTTGCGCGAACTCGACGTCGCAGCAGAGTGCGCAGGCACGATGGCGGACACGATCCAGCTCCTGCGCCGTGCGACCGCACTCGGCCAGCCCTACGATGCGGTGCTGATCGAAGGCTCGTGTGTGGTGCCGGACCAGGAGGCCGTGTTCGAGGGGCTCACCCGCGCGCGCGGCCAGGCCGGGACGCGCTTCGTCCTGCTCACCGCGGGACCGCTACGCGGAACGCTCAAGACACGCCAGACCGACGGGGTGGACGGGGTCTTGACCAAGCCGCTCGGATCGGACGACGTACGCAGATTGCTCGTGGAGTTGATCGCCGCACCCGGCGCGGCGGCGTCCGAGGCGGTGCAAGCCGTGGCGGAACGAACCGCCGAGGGCGGGACCGGCCAGCGCGTGCTGCTCGCCGAGGACAACCCCGTGAACGTGCTGGTGGCGAAGCGCCTGCTCGAGCGCAACGGCTTTGACGTGACGGCAGTCGGCAACGGGCGTCTGGCGGTCGAGGCGATCCAGGGCGCCAGCTTCGACGTGGTGCTCATGGACGTACAGATGCCGCAGATGGACGGCTTCCAGGCCACCGCGGCCATCCGTGCGTACCAAGAGGAGCGCGGCCAGCGGACGCCGATCATCGCGCTCACGGCTCATGCCATGCAAGGGGACGAGGAGCGCTGCCTC
Organism: Planctomycetota bacterium; assembly: GCA_024639415.1. Classification (GTDB taxonomy): domain Bacteria; phylum Planctomycetota; class PLA2; order PLA2; family JAEUHO01; genus JAHEIK01. Next base: position 1,315 of record JAHEIK010000128.1, on the reverse strand, counting down.
GAGGCCGGCATGGATGCCTACGCCACGAAGCCCATCGACGCCGACCTGCTGCTGGGCGCCATCGCGCGGCTGACGGGGGTCCGGGCGGATCGCCGCAGCGCGTAGGCTCGCGCTCGTTCGACTCGTGCGAGAGGCTGTAGGGGCATCCCGACCCTGAGCGAGCCGCAGGCGAGTCGAGGGGGAGTGGTTGCCCGACCCGTGCGTTGTCGTGGGCGTCTTGCGAGATCGAAGGGTTCGGGCAACCACTCACCCTTCGCAGACTCAGGGTTCGGGATACCCCTACACCGCCGCGGCCTCTTCCATCGCCGCGCTGTAGGCGCCCGTGCGCGCGGCCCCGTTGCAGCGGGCCCGGTGGATCAGCGCGGCCTGCGCGGCGGCCACGTTGGCCGACTCACCGGCCCAGGCCTTGAGTGCCGGAGCCTGCAGCGCGCGGCCGTAGGAGTAGCTGAGCTCCCACGGCGGGGTCGTCATGGCGTTCATCGCGTTGAGGTGCGCGGTCGCCAACTCGTCGCTCTGACCACCCGACAGGAACACGATGCCGGGCACGGCCGAAGGCACGGTGCGCTTGAGGACCCGCACCGTCGCCTCGGCAACGTCTTCCACGCCCGCCTGCGTCTCGCAATCCGTACCCGAGAGGATCATGTTCGGCTTGAGCAGCATGCCCTCGAGGTGTGCACCCTGCCAGGCGAGGTGCTGGAAGACGGTGTCGAAGGCCCAGGTCGAGAACGCCTCGCAGGTCTCGATCGTGTGGGCGCCGTCCATCAGGACCTCGGGCTCGACGATCGGCACGAGGCCCGCTTCCTGCGAGACGGTTGCGAAGCGGGCGAGGGCCTGGGCGTTGGCCTCGATGCAGGCGTGGCTCGGCTTGCCCTCGAACATCTTGTAGACCGCGCGCCACTTGGTGAAGCGTGCGCCCAGCTCGTAGTACTCCTGACAGCGCTCGCGCAGGCCGTCGAGACCCTCGGTCACCGTCTCGCCCTCGTGCAGGGCGAGAGGCTTGGCGCCCTTGTCGACCTTGATGCCGGGGATGATGCCCACGTCGTTCAGTGCCTGGGGCACGCTGCGACCATCGGAGACGTTCTGGCGCAGCGTCTCGTCGAAGAGGATGACGCCACTGATGTTCTCGTTCGCGCCCTCGGCGGTGAACAGCATCTCGCGGTAGGCGATGCGTGCCTCGGCCGTGGACTCCACGCCGATGCTGTCGAAGCGCTTCTTGATCGTGGGGGTGCTCTCGTCGGCGGCGAGGATGCCCTTGTTCGGGGCGACGAGGGCCTGGGCGGTCTGTTCGAGCTGCTGCTTGTCCATGGCGTTCTCC
>JAHEIK010000562.1 GCA_024639415.1 Planctomycetota bacterium | reverse complement strand
CCCGTGCCCGGGTATCGCAACCGCACGGTGAACACGCTGCGTCTCTTCTCGACCCGCGCCAAGAGGGAGTTCGACCTCGACTACTTCAATCACGGTGACTACATGCGGGCGTGCGAGGAGCGCGCGCGCGTGGAGAACATCACGAAGGTCCTGTATCCCAAGGACGATCTCGCACAGGGACGCGAGCTGCGCCTCCAGCAGGAGTACCTGCTCGTCTCGGCCTCGCTCCAGGACATCCTCGCCCGCTTCGCCGCCGAGCACGACGACTGGTCGCTGCTGCCGGATCGCGCGGCGATCCAGCTCAACGACACGCACCCCGCGCTGACGATCCCGGAGCTGATGCGATTGCTGATGGACCGGGAAGGACTGGGCTGGGACGAGGCCTGGAACATCACCGTGAACACGTGTGCCTATACGAACCACACGGTGATGCCGGAGGCGCTCGAGAAGTGGGACGTGGAGCGGCTGGGCCGGATGCTGCCGCGGCACCTTCAGATCATCCACGAGATCAACCGGCGCTTCCTCGAGCAGGTCGAGCGCCGCTGGCCCGGGGACGTCGATCGTCTGCGACGGATGTCCCTCATCGAGGAAGGCGGCGCCAAGCGCATCCGGATGGCCCACCTCGCCGTGGTGGGCAGCCACTCGGTCAACGGCGTCTCGGAGATCCACACGCGGATCCTCCGGGAGTCCGTCCTCCGCGACTTCCACGAGCTCTATCCCGAGCGGTTCAGCAACAAGACGAACGGCATCACCCCCCGCCGCTGGCTGGCGAAGACCAACGCGCCGCTCGGCGCGCTGATCACCAGCGAGATCGGCGACGACTGGATCACCGACCTCGACGACTTGCGCCGGCTCGTGCCGCTGGCCGATGATGCCGACTTCCGCCGCCGCTGGCGTGACGCGCGCGCCGCCGCGAAGCAGCGTCTTATCGCCCATGTCCGGAAGAGCACGGGGATCGTGCTCGCTGACGGGACGATGCTCGACTGTCAGATCAAGCGCTTCCACGAGTACAAGCGGCAGCTGCTCAACCTCCTGCACGCGATCACGCTGCTGCACCGCCTCCGGGCCGGCGATGACTCCGGAGTCCCCCGCACGGTGCTGCTGGCGGGCAAGGCCGCCCCCGGCTACCTGCACGCGAAGCTCACCATCAAGCTGACGAACAGCATCGCCGAGGTCGTCAACAACGATCCGGCGGCGCGCGGCCGGCTGCAGGTCGCCTTCCTTCCCAACTACGGCGTGTCGCTCGCCGAGCACATCGTGCCCGCCGCCGACCTGTCGGAGCAGATCTCCACCGCGGGGATGGAGGCGTCCGGAACCGGCAACATGAAGTTCGCGCTCAACGGCGCGCTCACGATCGGGACGCTCGACGGCGCCAACATCGAGATCATCAACGAGGTCGGGGAGGAGAACTTCTTCGCGTTCGGCCTGACCGTGGAAGGCGTGGAGCAGACCCGCGCCGCCGGCTACGACCCGCGCGCGATCTACGAGCGCAACCGCGAACTGAAGGCCGCGATCGATGCGGTGCGCGAGGGGCACTTCTCGCCGGAAGAGCCGCACCTGTTCGAGCCGCTCATCCACCGTCTCCTCGACGAAGGGGATCCCTACCTGGTCCTCGCCGACTACGACGCGTACGTGCAATGCCAGGCGCGGGTGAGCCGCCTCTTCCGCGACCCGGAGCAGTGGACGCGGATGTCGATCCTCAACACCGCCAACATGGGACGCTTCTCGAGCGACCGGACCGTCCGCGAGTACGCGGAGGAGATCTGGGGCGTGAAGCCCGTTCCGGTCACGTGATCGGGAGCTCGCGGAAGGCCGAACGAGGGATCGTTCCCGTCGGACGCGGCGCTTCCTGGATCCACGCGAGTCATTCCCTGATCGCGACGAGGTTGATCCGCGCGCCGGCGAGCCGCGGCGTGTGGGTCGGATTTGGTTCGTCCAGCTCGACGTCGTTGACGATACGATTCGGCGCCAGGTCCTCGACGACATACCGGATCTTCCGCCTTCCGTTGAAGCTCGGGGACGGAACGAACTCTAGAAACGCCGCATCCGGCTGGTCGGGGTCGTCACCCGGATTCACGACGACGATCGTGCCGAACGGACGATGGACCTCGTCCGGGAGTCCGTCCTCGACGTTGATCGCCGATTGCGCCACCTCCACGAACCGCAGGCCGTCGCCGTTGGGATCGGAATCGTTGGCGAGCGCATCAATGATGATGCTCTGCCCGGCGGGCACGGGAGCCCAATCATCGACCGCGATCGGCGGCTCGTTGACTTCGTAGGCCAGAACGCCACCCGACGGGTCGTTCTGTGCGCCGTACGGGACGTAGATCATCCCGTCGGCGATGACCGTCCCGCCATTCATGCTCGCGTGGTGCGCCTTCCCCAGCCCGAGATCGAACACGTCGTTCAGATCTGGCGTCTGGTCGCTGAACAGAAGGGTCCCGTCGTGAGCGCTCAGCGCGAACAGTTGGCCCGACGAGGTCGTCACGAAGACCAGGCTCTCGGTAACGGACACATGCCTGAGCGCGGCGCCTGCGAAGAGTGAGACGTAATCGACATGCCCGGGGAAGCGCCACAACGAACGTCCGGAGGTCGCGTCGAGCGCGTAGACCTTGATCCGCATTCCGGTCGCGGGATCGTCATCTTCGGCCGTATCCTCGACGTCGGCCCAGAACGCCGAGCTGAACGTGGCGAAGAAGGCGTTGGGGTGGTTCCCGGTATCGAGCGACACGCCGAACTGCGCATCCGAGAACCCGTCGTCGATACCTTCGAATCCTGCGACGTACAGCACGCCATCGGCGACGGCGGCGCCG
>JAHEIK010000561.1 GCA_024639415.1 Planctomycetota bacterium | reverse complement strand
CGTAAAGCGGCGGCGCCTCTTCATCGTCCATCTCCCCTAACGACGTATGTCCAGCTGCTGGGCCCGAGCGGACTCGAACCTCCGATCCACGGACTGTGGGTCCGTAGGCCCACTGCCGCAGACGCCCTTTGCCCGCCCGCGACCGGGGACAGCCTGCCGGCCGTCACCTGCTACGTCACCTGTTCTTGCGAGAACGCGCGCGAGATGACACGAGTCCGCAGGTCGGGCGGCGTCCAATCCACAGCATGCGACTACTGATTCTCCAGATCCTGGCGTGGCTCGTCGGACTCACGCTGGCTGCTGTCGCCATCATGCTGCTGACATGGCCCATCGTCATCCGCTGGTTGGACTCCGAAGCACCCAGGTGATGACGTACCGAGTCCTCGAGACGCTCCGCGCTGGACCGCGGCGACTGACTTCAGTCGGGAAGTCCCCATAGCACCCAAGCAGCCCAGAAGTACGGATGCTTCCACTTGTCGTGGCCGCGGATGAAAGCCTGCGCCTGCTTGAGCGCCGCCGCCGCACCAGGGCCCTTGCCCTCCTTCGGGTTCCACAACTCGTAGAACTTGATCATCAGCGCCCGCGTCGCTTCGTCGTCGACCTTCCAGAGCGAACAGAGCACGCGCGGGGAACCGGCGAACATGAAGGACCGCGTCAGGCCGAGCACCCCCTCCGTCTTGTAGATGCGGCCCTTGCCAGTTTCGCAGGCCGACATGACGACGAGATCGGAGGGGATCTTCATCTGCATGATCTCGAGCGCCGTGAGGAAGCCATCGTTCTCGTGGTCGGCGGTCACCGCCAGAGCTGAGAGGAGCGGATGCTCGGCATTCGCGAGACCGTGGCAGGCGAAGTGGACGGCGCGCCAGCGCTCACGCTTGCCAAGGGCAACATCGAGAGCTGTCTCGGTCGCCTCGGCCCCGAGGCGCCGGACATCCCCAACCGCCTCCACTTCCTGCTTCGTCGCCGGCAGCGCCGCGAGGCGCGCCACGCCGCCTGCCCGGACCGCGAGCGCGCGCCGATTCACCGTCGTTCCGTAGTCCGGATCCCCGAGAGCGAAGACCTGCTCGCCGCGCAACGACGCGTCCTGTTTCAACAGGCCGTGGGTCGTGCCTGATGGCGCATACGCTACTTCCCGCTTCGGAAGGAGCAGCGCAAATGGGACATATCCGAGAATCCCCATCGGTGAGACGAGCACACGCGTCACGTCTTCGTCCAACCCAAGCGGCTCGATCACGAGCGCACGCAACGCAGGGAGCTGCGCGACATCCACGGATCGCTCGCCTGCAAGCAGAGCCTCGGCAGCGGCCTGGATCGTCACTGACTTGGGGAGCGCGACCGCACGCGATCCGCTCCTGCGCACCACCAGGGCAACGCCTTCAGCCGCCGTGAGGGCGTAGTAGACGAGCGCTTCACCTGGCGCCAGGTAGCCCTGGATTGCGGCCAAGTCGTCCGGTATCGCAAGCGTGATCGCGGCGGCGCGCTTCTGCTCGCGCTCGATGTCTCGGGCCACGCGGCCCACCTCTGCGCGGGCCGCGTTCCACGCCGCTCGCGCCTGGCGAAGGGCGGCGAATCCCCCCCGGGCCCGTCGCGCCCGCTTGTAGGCGATCAACGCCTCGCGCGTGGTCTGGCGCGCCGCATTCAACGCCGCCAGCCCACGCTTGGAAATCGACACCGCCTCAAGGGCGGCGCGGGAACCAATCGACTCGCGCAACGACCCGGCACGCCCCTGCTCCAAGAAGCGCAGGAGGGCGGCGCTGTCGCCGGCACGCAGGGCGGCCCTGTACGCAATATCGAAGAGCCCGGAGTGCGCATCTCGAGCGACTGCCCCCTCCCCCTCGGCCAGACCCGTCGACAGGTCAGCGACCTCGACGAGTGCCCTGTCCACCCAGTCCACGGCTTTGGCCGGATCCTCTCGCAACAACTCGAGCAGGGCGAGGTTTGTGAACAGGCGGACGGAGACGTCGCGATGGGGTGCGTCCTCAACCAGCTTCAGCGCTTCTTCGAACGCGGCAGCGGCCCGCTCGGCGTCGCCGCGCCATACGTGCGCATGGCCGATGTTGCTGAGCGTTGCGATCTCCCCCGCCTTGTCGCCCGACTCGCGACTCAGGGCGAGGACCCGGTTGTGGCTCTCGAGCGCCTTGTCGTGGTCGCCACGTTTCATCTGAAGCACGCCCACGTTGCCCAGGGCATGGAGCAGCGTCGACACGGCGCCGATTTCCTCTGCGATGGCCGCGCTCTCCGTGTAGTGCTCGAGCGCCTTCTCATCGTCGCCCAGGTCCTCCACAAGCAGGCCCAGATTGGTTAGCGTCGTCGACGTTGTGGCCTTGTCGCCCATCGCGCGTGAAAGCGCGAGCGACTCTCGGTAGTGCTCGCGCGCTTGGTCGTAGTTCCCGAGCAAGCGCAGCACTTCCCCCATGTTCGTCAGGGTGTAGGAGATCTGGGGTCCCAGCTTGAGACGCCTCCTCAGTTCGAGGGACTCGGCGTACGACGCCAGCGCCTCGGCGTAGTGCCCCTGGCGCTCGAGCACCTGCCCCATCCCGTCGAGCGTCGAAGCCACACCTTCGAGATCGCGACGCTCCCGGCGCGCTCGCAGGAGTGCTTCGTAGATCCCCAGCGCTTCGCCGTAGCGCCCAGTTCCCGTCGTCACGCCCGCGATGACGGAGCGCGTCTCCTCCACACCGCGCACGTCCCCGAGGCCCTGACGGAGTTCGAGCGCCTCATGCAGATGCTTCAACGCACTCGCGGGTTCGCCGAGCCCGTCCTTCGCAATGGCCATGTTGTGGAGCGACTGAGCGATGCGCTGGGGATCCCGCA
>JAHEIK010000560.1 GCA_024639415.1 Planctomycetota bacterium | reverse complement strand
CTAGCGTCTTGTTGCGCAGCACCTCCGGATGCGTGCCGTCTGAGGGCAGCGGCAGCCCGTCCTCGTGCGCCTCGATGCCGATCACGCCCTTGACGATGCGGTTCACCTCGTCGCGCTCGTGGATGCCCTTCGCACCGGCCTGCATCCACCAGGTCTCGGCCACGGCGATGTGGGCGAGCAGCATGCCGATCGTGTTGCGCCCCGGCTCCTGCTGCCACTCGAGGTCCGCGGTGAACATGCCGTCGACGGACTCCTTCAGGCGCCTTGTCTGATCGTCCAGCTGCGCCGCCATGAACGCAATCGCGCGCTGGGACTCCGGGTCGTAGCCGTCGACGTCAGGCAGCGTGAGCTCGAGCATGGGAACACTGTAGGGGCGGCCCAAGGGCCGGAGCAAGGCGCCGGGTCGCAGGCCCGCCTGTCGAGCCGGCTTCCGCCGCGTTCCTCAGGGCTCTTCGGCAACCAGGTCCAGGGACGCCGTCGGTTCCTCCGGCACCACGACAGGCTCGGGCAGCTCGAAGCGCTTGCCCGGCAGGTTCACGTTGACGTGGTACGTGCCGGGCGGAATGCGCGCAGTGAACCGGCCCTGCCGCACGTCGAGGAGCAGCGGCTCGAAGTGGTCCGACGTGCCCGCGATCGGCCCGAAGCCCACGCGCGCCACCGCCGGGCTCTTGCCCCGCACGCGGACCACACCCGTGACGAGCGTGTAGTCGGGCACCTCGATCGGAAGCTGCACCTCCTGGCCGCTGCGCAGGTCGACCTCCAGGATGCGCGCGCGCACGGCCGCGCGGCTCTTGTCCTCCTTCGGGTGGACGGCGGCGACCCTGTAGCGCCCCGGCGGCACGTCCTTCACGCGCACCATGCCGTCCTCGTCGCTGTGCACCTCGAGGTCGATCGACGGGTCGTCGATGCCTTGGATGCGCACGCGGTGACCAGCCCGCGTCCCGCCGCCCCGCGGGGTGAGCTTGACGACCATGCGGCTCGGCGCCGCGAGCATGACGTCGGTCTCGCGGACTTCACCGGCCGAGAACTCGGTCTCGACGTGGAAGCAGCCGCCGTCGGCGTCGCGCGCGGTGATGCGCAGCGGAACGCCCGCCGGTAAGCCTGTGAGCTGGAATGCGCCCCCCTCCTCCGCGGTGGCACGCAAGCGGCCAACCCACGTCACCGAGCCCGGCGCGGGTCGGCCCTCGCCCCGGCGGACGGCGGTCGCGGCAATCCACGCCTCGCGGCACGGCTTCCCGTCGAGCCGTTGCAGGCGTCCCCGCAGGCCGGCCCCCGGCTCCATGCGGATCTCGAGCGGCTTGGGTGCCTTGCCGCCTGCCCCCGCGACGAGCACGCGCGCGCGCGCCAGCTCGAAGCCGGGCGCGATGCAGAGCAACTCGTGCTCGCCGGGGAAGCAGTCGGGGATCGTGAAGCGGCCGTCGTCACCTGAGTGCGGCACGGCCTCCTGCTTGAGGCGGCGATCGAGCGGCAGGCTGCGCACGAGGTAGGACGCGGTCGCGGCCGGTAGCAGCTGCAGCACGCAGCCGCGGATCGGCGCGCCGTCCGCCGCAGACACGATGTGGCCGGCGACTGCGCGCCGGATCGGCATGCGCAGGATCAGGTCTCCACGGCTTGGCTGGAGGCCGGTCAGGACGGTGCCGGCATGCCCGCTCGCGCCCACCAGCTGGACGGTGTAGCGCCGGCCGGGATCGACGGCGAAGAAGGCGAACGTACCGCTCGCGTCCGTCGTCGTGCGGAATGCGCCGCGCCGCCGCGCGCGTTCGAGCGCGCTGTCATCCGCAGGCGCGCGACCGCTCCGCGGCCGGCGGCCGAACGGTCGGATGCGATCCGCGACCTTGCGCGGGTCGCCGGGGACGAACCGTCCCGGCTGCCGCGGGTCTTCGCGCACGGGCGTGCGGCCGGGCTGCTTGCCCGGGGCGCTCTCCCGGTTGCAGGCCACGGCGACACCGGCGACGGCGCGTCCCTGCGCGTCGACGACGCGGCCGGCGAGATGCACCTGCAGGTCCACGACCAATCGGACGCGCACCTCGCCTCCCTCGGGGAGCGTCGCCACCGCCGACCCGCCGCCTTGGCCCGGGGCTGTCGCCCAGAGCTCGATGCGACCCGGGGCGACGCCGGCGATCGCGAAGCTCCCGTCGGCCTCGGTCTGGGTCCACGCCTTTGGATGGCCCGCGCCGATTCCCTCCAGGCCCGGCGGGCGGGGGCCGGCCGGCGCAACCCCGACCACGCGCACGCGTGCAGGGACGGGCCCGCCTCCTGCGGATGCCGTGACGCGCCCCCGCACGACGCCGCCGCGCCAGAGCGTGAGCGGCGGGGCCTCGTGGTCCTTGCCGCGTGTGATCTCCACCTCGGCGAGGGAGGTGTGCACGAAGTCCGGATGCTTCGCCGCGAGGAAGAGCGGCGCGTTCAGCGGCGGGACGCCGGTCCGGGCCCAGCGCCGCCCGGGCCATGCCGCGCCGAGCTCCACCAGCGGCTGGAGCGTCATGCGGTACGCCCCGCTTGCGTCCGTCGTGGCCATGCCGCCGAAGCCGCGCAAGTCCTGCGCAAGAACGGTCGCGCCGCCGACGCCTTGGCCGCCGTGATCGAGGACGCGTCCCACGACCGTGCCCCAAGGCAGCGTCGTGTCGAACCATGCGTCCTGCCGAGCGGAGGGCGGCTCGGCGTCACGGTCGCCGAGCACCCACAGCGTCAGGAGCGCAGCGGCGACGACGCCGAGCGCGAGCAGCGCCCGGCTCGCAGCGCCTCCTCTGTCCCCCGGCGTGCGCGTCACGGTTGCCTACTGAACGAAGAGCTCGTCGTAGGTGTAGAACGAGTTGTCG
>JAHEIK010000003.1:24665-28028 GCA_024639415.1 Planctomycetota bacterium | reverse complement strand
GGGCGCGTGCGGAAGGAGGTCGAGCGCCAGGATCACGAGGCAAGCCCCAGGGCCCGGGCCGCATCACGCGCGATGTCCGCGATCGGCACGAAGAAGAAGACGATGCAGGCGCCGGCCAGGACGAGTGCTGGAGCGCGCATCCCCCAGGGGACTTCGCGATCGACGCTGGCGAAGGTGTCCTTGGGCGCGAACCAGGTGAGTTGCAGCAGGCGCCACACGTAGATGGCCGTGAAGACCGAGCTGGCCAGGAGCACGGGCACGATGATCCAACGCCCCGCTTCCAGGGCGCCCGTCGCGAGGTACCACTTCGACCAGAAGCCGGCGGTCAAGGGCACGCCGATCATGGAGCAGCCGGCGATCGTCAGGGTTACGGCTGTCCAGGGTGCATTGCGTCCCATGCCGGCCAGGTCCTGCACGCGCGCCGCGCCGGTCCGATAGACGAGCGCCCCGGCGACACAGAACAGCGCGCCCTTGGCCGCGGCGTGGTTCCAGAAGTGGATCAGCCCGCCCGTCACGCCATCGATGTTCAGCAGGATGACGCCGAGCATGATGTAGCCGATCTGACCTACGGAGGAGTAGGCCAGCAGGCGCTTGAGATCCGTCTGGCGAATCGCGAGCAGCGGCCCCAGCACGATCGCAGCCGTCGCCATGATCAGCAGGCCCTCGCGAATGGACGGCAGCGCGCTCTCGAGGAAGGCAACGCCGAACACGCTGAACGAGAGCCGGTAGAAGACGTAGGCCGAGACCTTGGTCGACGTGGCGGCAATGAACAGGCTCGCGGCCGACGGCGCCTGGGCGTACGCGCTCGGCTGCCAGCCGTGCAGCGGGAAGAGCGCCATCTTGATCGCCAGCCCGACGGTGAAGAAGGCGAAGGCGGTACGCACGTCGCTCATCGCATAGAGCTCGGGCTGAGCCTCGAACAGCGCGACGATGCCGGACATCGAGAGGATGCCCGTCCGCATGTAGAGATAGCCGATGCCGAGCAGGATGAAGGTCGCGCCGATGCTTCCGACGATCAGGTAGCTGTACCCGGCGTAGAGCGCTTGGCGGCGGCGTCCCATGGCGATGAGGGCATACGATGTGATCGAAGCGATCTCGAGGAAGACGTACAGGTTGAAGATGTCACCGGTGATCGTGATGCCGAGGAAGCCCGTGCAACACAGCAGGAAGATCGCGTAGTAGCTGCCCTGCGTGCGCTCGGGCAGCTCGCGCACGAGGCTGCGTCGCATCCACACGGCCGTGATCAAGCCGACCGCGGCTACCATCGTGAGCACGATGGCGTTGACACGGTCGACGACGTACTCGATCCCAAACGGGGCCGACCAGTTGCCCAGCGAATAGGTGACCGCACCCTCGATGGGACCGCCCGCGACCTGGATCAGAAGCCGGATCGCACCATAGGTGGCGAAGAAGAGCGCGGCGGTGACCACGTACCAGGCGCAGCCCTTGCGGGCGCGCTCGAGGACCGGGATGAGCAGCGCTGAGAGCAGCGGCACCACGATGACCAGGACGGGGAGGTGGGACTGCAAGCGCTACCCTTCCCCCTGGCCTTCGGCCTCGTCGAGAGCGAGGATCTCGCCCTCGTCGACCGTGCCGTAGGCGCCCTTGATGCGCACGATCAGCGCGAGTGCGACGGCTGTGATGCTGACGCCGACGACGATCGCCGTGAGCATCAACACGTGTGGCAGCGGGTTCTCGTACGGAATGGAGTCCGGCCGGTTGACCCAGGTAACGGGGACCGTGCCGTCCGTGTGCCGACCGATGGCGAGGTAGAAGAGGAAGACCGCCGTCTGCAAGATGTTGAGGCCGATGACCTTCTTGACGAGGTTGCCCTTGGCGAGCACGGCGTAGAGGCCGATCAGCATCAAGGCGACGTAGATCACGTAGTGGTAGTGGGACCACAGGTGCTGGAGGAGCTCACGCATCGGGAGCCTCCTCGGTTGCCGCGGACCCATCGTGCAGGGCTTCGACGTCCTCCTGGGACGCGCCGTCCCCGAAAGCACCTTCTTCGTCGGGACGGGACATCTCGAAGAACAGGATCACCATGGAAGCGGTCACGGTGAGCATCACGCCAAGCTCGATACCGATCAGGCCGAAGTGGTGCGCGTGGTGCTTCGTGGCGTGATCCGCGCCTTCGCCGACGAATGCTTCGTACTGGAGGAACGCGCCCCCGACGAGCAGGGCGACGAAGCCGATCCCGGCGTAGAGGAGGCACCCGGCCGGCGCCAGCAGGTCGAAGAGCTTCTCCGGCACGTGCTTGCGTCCCTGTCCCCAGCCGTAGGCCAAGGCGAGGAGGACGAAGCTCGACGCGAAGATGACGCCGCCCTGGAACCCGCCGCCCGGCCCGTCCTCGCCGTGACCGAGCACATAGAGCGCATACAGCTGGATGAACGGCACCGCGCGCCGCGCGACATAGCGGACGATGAGGCTAGGCGTCTCTCTCATCACCCCTCCTCACCCGCGCTTGGCGGAGCAGCATCAGGACGCACAGCGCGGCGGTGAAGATGACGACCGTCTCGCCCATGGTGTCGTAGCCGCGGTAGTCGCCCAGGACGGACGTGACCATGTTCGCGGGGCCAACTTCCTCGGGCGCCTTCGTCACGTAGTACTCCGCGAGGCTCCCCGCACGGTTCGCGGGCGAATCACTCGCCCCCACCTGAGGTATGTCGCGTGTGCCATAGAGCAGCGCGCCGCCGACGAGCACGCAGACGAGAATCGCACCCCAGGCCGAGGAACGATGGTGCTGGCGGCTCAAGTGCCGCGCGCGACGCAGGCGCTGCTGCATGGTGAGGAGCGGCAGCCTCAGCAGGGGCGCGCGCGTCGGGCCGACTTCCCGGCGACCGATGCGGCCGAGCGCAGCGAGCATCAAGACGGTGCTGATGCCGGCGCCGACCGCAGCCTCGGTGAAGCCCACGTCGAGCGCGTTCATCTGGCACCAGAGAAGCGCCATCATCAAGCTGTACCCGCCGAGGATGGCGACGGACGCCATGAGATCCCGAGCGCGCACGGCGGCGACAGCCAGCCCGACGAGGATGGCGAGGATCAGCACCTCCATCAGACTTCGTCCTCCTCGCCGGCATCACCGGCAGGCTTGCGTACCCAGGGCTCGAGGCCGATGACCCACGCGCCGCGTGCGAGGGCATGCGTCGCCGTCGGGTTGAGCACGAAGATGAAGAGGATGATCAGCGCGAGCTTGAAGCTGACGATCCCGACTCCGGCGGTGATCGCCAGCCCGAGCAGGATGAGCCCCTGCCCCAAGGTGTCGGCCTTCCCTGCGGCGTGCAACCGCGTGTAGAAGTCCGGAAAGCGCAGCACGCCGACAGCCCCCGCGAGCATCACGAGGCCTCCGAGGCCGAGCAGCAC
>JAHEIK010000003.1:0-24655 GCA_024639415.1 Planctomycetota bacterium | reverse complement strand
ATCTCGACGCCGCTCATGCGAGCTCCTCGGAGTTGGAGACGTCCGGACTCCGTGCACGCCGCTCGAGGTACTTGAGCACCGCGATCGTGGCGATGAAGTTGATCAGCGAGTACGCCAGCGCGACGTCGAGCCAGAAGCCTGCACGCGCATAGTCGTTGGCAGGCGCACCCCGCGCGATACCGAGCTCGACCTGCAGGAAGCCGACGAGCGCGAGCAGGACGATCGTCTTGGTGCCGATGACGTTCACCGCGAGAATGCGGTCCATCAGCGTCGGACCCTTGAGCACGCGCGGCAGCGTCGTGAGGACGCCGACGAGGACGAGAACCGTGATGACGACGTGGACGTCGTGCACCTAGTGCCCCCCTTCCACGCGGCGGACCTTGGCTTCCATCCGGCCCGACAGGACACCCTCCGCCGCTTCGCGACTGAGCGCGTGGATGACGAAGGTGCCGTCCGCTTCGATCTCCACCGTCACGGTGCCGGGGGTGAGCGTGATGCTGTTGGCGAGCACGGTCTTGCCGAAGTCGCCCTCGAGATCGGGACGTACGCGGATGACGCAAGGCTCGATGCCGCGGAGGCCGAAGACGCGCAGCATGACATCGAGGTTGGCGACCACGATCTCCCAGAGCAGCCAGGGCAGATAGAGGATCAGGCGCAGCAGTCGGCCGGCCGTGCCGGGCGCCGCCTCATCGCCCAGGAGGTGCCGGGTCGAGATGAGGCTGACCAGGGTGACGCTGAGGAACCCGAAAGTCAGATGCACGGGGTCCGTGAATCCGGACAGTCCGATCCACAGGGCGGCTAGCACGATCCAGGTGATCAGAAACCTCACGCCGACGCCTGCCTCCCGCGCGGCGCGAAACTACCCGCGGGCCCGACGAAGCGCCAGCAGGACCCGGCATCCGACGGGGTGCGAGGGCTCAAGATCCGACCGTCGCCTCGATGTAGCGCCACAGGATCCCGCGTGCGCCATCGCCCGAAGGGGCGCCCAGAGGGCCCCCGTTCAGCGCGTAGGCGTGTCCCACACGGCCTCCGGGAAGCTCCGTGCGGGCGATCTCGAGCGCGATTTCACCCTCGAACGGGCATCCGGGCTCCGGAAGGGGACTGCGGCTGTGCTCGTCCAGAAGCCATGTGAGGGCCCGTAGATGCAGGGCTTCCGGCTCGGGGCCGCCCCGGACGGCGTAGGCAGGCGGCCCCGATCCGTCTGACCGCTCCACGATCGCCACGGACCGGACCGTGGCCCCGGGGGGCGGCCAGAACCAGCGCGGAACGCCGCGAGGGGGCTGTTGCTCGGGGCTGGGGCGGGGTGCGATGGGCGGCATGGCGGGGACTAGCGTTAGGGAGAGCGGACAGCAGGTCAAGGAACCGGGCCCTTCGAGTCGATAGCGGTCCGGGAGGTACCTCCATGTCTCGTCGTGTCCGTCACCCCATGGTCTCGTTCGCCATGTTCCTGATCGTTGTGGGCATGGGATTCGTGGTCTGGGAGAACCGCCACGCCCTCAAGGGCGAGAAGGCCGGCCAGCTCCTCGACCAGAACACCCGCACAGAGATCCAGGACAACATCTACGAGGCGTTCGAGCAGGACGAGTGCTTCTCCGGGCTGCGCAGCAACATCAGCTGGCGGCCGAACGAGCAGCGCTACCGGCTCGACATCGAGGTCGAAGACGGCGATCTCTGCGAGCAGAAGGCGAAGTCCCTGTGCGAGCAGGTTGCACAGATGGTGAAGCAGCAGACGGGTGTCATGGCCACCGTGGTCGCCTTCGACGCCGCGGGGCGTGAAGTCGGCCGCTGCGTCCTCTGAGTCGAGGCCCTACGCGCCCGGCCCGCCCAGCCGGAACGGCTGGGGGATGAGGTCGTCCAGGCGGTAGCTGCCCCCTCCGTCGACGAACACGGGGAAATCGCCCGCGCAGAACTCCGCCAGCACCTGGCGGCAGGCGCCGCACGGCAGGTGCTTCTGCCGATCATCGGGCGGTGCATCCGGACAGGCCACCGCCAGCGCGGTCAGCTCGCACTCCCCGGCGGCGATGGCCGCCCCCACGGCCACGCGCTCGGCACACAGCGCGAGGCCGGCCGAGGCGTTCTCCACATTGCAGCCCGTGAAGATGTGCCCCCCCGCCAGCACCGCAGCGCCTACGTGGAACCTCGAGTAGGGACAGTGCGCATGCCTCGCGACCTCACGCGCCGCGTCGAGCAGCGCAGCGGCCGTCGCATCGTCGATCGTGCTCACGGAAGCTCCTCGCGCAGCCAGCATAGTCCTGACCCTGCGCTTCGGCGCACATCGCGCTCCTGCGAGATGGGCGCCGTACGATCCAGCCCCGCTTCCCGGAGGTCGATATGCGACGCACCCTGCTCCTGGCGCTGTGCATCCTGGTTCCCCTGACGGCCTGGGCCGAAGAGCCCGCGGCCGGCCACGAGCCCGCCCATCTCGCGCAGTTCGCCGGAGGTGCTGGCCCGGTCGCCGCCGCGGGCACCTACCGGCTCCTCGACCGCACGGGGACCAAGAAGCAGTCGAACGCGCTGGCGTTCGATCGTGGCTGGAGGAACGCCCGGGAGAGCGCGGCGCTGCAGTGCAAGCTGCGGGTGCTCGCAGGCGGCGATGGCGGGGCCTTCCTCTTCCTCGCCACGAGCGAGTACGGGGTGCGCGGACCCGCGCCGTATGTGAAGAGTTGGGTCGAGCCGAACCTGCGTAGCTCGTTCGCCGTCGGCATCGACGTCCACAACCCGCCGAGCAAGGAGCAGTTCACACCGTGGGGCAACTACCAGGACCTCCCCCAGCGTGAGATCTCGCTGCACTGGGACGGGCGCGAGATCGTGAAGCGCGTCGCGCCGAAGGAGTTCCGCGGCGACTTCGCCGACGTCGAGATCACCTGGACGCACGTCGCGGGCGGCGCGGAAGTCACGGTAGGGATCGCCGGAGCGCTCGTCTACGACGGGTACTTCGTCGCAGGCATGCAGCCCTACGAGACGCGGCTCGCCATCGGCGCGGGCACGCGCGTCGACGCCGTGACCGAGTTCGACGTCAAGGACATCCGCTTCACGGGCGGCGACCTGGCGGCCGAGCGGCGCCCGCCGCTGCATGTGGACGTGTTCCGTCGCGTCCTGACCAACAACAAGCAGACCGCCTACGAAGCGGAGGTGCAGCTGCCCCCCGCCAACTGGGCCTTCGGCCGCGTGCTCCTGACGCTCGACATCCACGACGCGGGCAAGGACTGGGACGAGTGGGATCGCAACGGCGAGGTCAGCATCTTCGACGGCGAGACGAAGCTCGGCATCGTGCCGTTCATCACGTCCTACCGTACGGAGTGCCATTGGGTCGTCGACGTCACGCACTTCAGGCCGCTGCTCAGCGGCAAGCGCAGGTTCGAGGTGCGCGCCGGCACGACCTTCTACAAGAACCGCGGCTACATGATGAGCGTGTCGCTCGACTTCCACCACGCCGTGCCCGGCCGGCAGGGCAGCCACATCCCCTACCGCGTGGTGCCGCTGTGGCACGGCAGCGCGAAGTACAAGTCCGCCGAGAACCACTTCAAGGACTTCTTCATGCCGCAGACGGTGCCATTCCACGAGTACACCGAACGCGCGCGCATCTGGACGACGACGACGGGCCATTCGCAGATCGGCGAGTTCACGCCGTCCAAGCGCTCGATCGTCTTCCATCCCGTGAAGGGCGGCAAGCCCGAGGAGGCGCACGCCTTCGAGAACACACTCTGGAAGACGGACGTCTACCTGAATCCGAACCGGCCGCAGTTCGGGACGTGGCAGTACAGCCGCGCCGGCTGGGCACCGGGCGACGTGGTGCGCCCGTGGTGGATCGACCTCACGCAGTACTTCGTGTACGGCAAGGAGGCGCTGGTCGAGTACCTGCCGACACCGTACGAGTTCTCGCCCGAAGGGCCGCAACCCGAGCAGAAGGAGATCAACAAGGCGAGCCACGTGGTGCGCAGCTACCTGATCCTCTACCGCTTGGCGAAGGGCCAGGTACCCGCGCCGGTGCTGTGGATCATGAACGTGGCGGCCAAGAGCAATGCCGCCAAGGCGGGCATCAAGCGCGGCGACTACCTCGCCAGCTACGACGGCAAGCTGCTGAACTCCGTCGACGACCTGCGCGCCGCCATCCAGGGCGCAGCCGGGAAGGACAAGATCCCGGTGGTCGTCTTCCGCGGAGCCAAGCGTCTCGACCTCGAGCTGGCCCCCGGCAGGATGGGCGTCAACCTCGGCAATCGCTGAGCCACGGCGGTCCGGCGTAGCGCGCAGGTCGCGCTAGGGCATCCGAAGCATGTGCAGGCCCCGCCACAGGCCCCTGGCATCGAGCGGATTCATCTCGTAGGCTCGGGGGCCTCAGCCCCCTTGCTTCATGGAGATGTGATGATGTATCTGCGTGCGCCGCTCTGCGTGTTCTTCCTGGCCGGCTTGCTCGTGCTTGCTTCCGCAGGTTGCGGCGGTGGAGGAGGTGGTGGCGGCGATCCGCTCCTCCTGTTCTCCGGCACGTACGCCATCATCGGCTTCGAGGGCGACAACGACGTGGTGGACACGGGCCGGGCGCAGTGGGGCGAGATCACCGCCGACGGCGCCGGCGTGGTAACGGGAGGCAGCATCTCGGAGAACGAGAACGGGGTCCTGGACGGCCCGACGGCACAGGCGGCTTCGGCCTACACGATCGACGCGGATCGCAACCTGTCGATTCTGTCCGGCGGTGTTCCGTTCCTCACGGGCCGCATCTCCGCCGATGGACGCGTCGCGACCCTCTCCCCCATTGCCGCCGGAACCACCCCCGCGATCATCATCCTCGGCCGCAAGGAAGGCACCTACAGCAACGCCAGCCTCAGCGGCCTCTACCACATCGCCATGATCGCCTACTCCTCCGGCGTACCGGAAGACCAGGTGTACTGGGGCCAGTTCACGCTGGCGGGCGCGGCAGGCACGGGCTCTGGATCCCTCACGATCAACGCGGACGGCTCAACCGGCAGCTCGGGGGCCTTGTCTATGACGTACAGCGTGGCGGCTGACGGTAGCGCGACCGTGGGCCTCAGCGGCCTCAGCCTGAGCGGCACGGTGGTAGCGGGTGGCGACGTGGTGCTGTTGGCTGGTTCGACGGACGCTCTGGAGCCGCCCTTCATGGCCGTACTGATCAAGGGGTCGGCCGGAGCCACGAACGCCCTGCTCAACGGCTCGTACGGCTTCACGGGCATGCGCATGCAAGAGACGCCTGCGAGCGTCGAGTGGACGAGTGCCCACTTCAACGCGACCATCATCGGCGCAACGACGATCTCCCTCGGCCCCGGGACCACGAACGAAGACGGTGCCGTTGGGCCCGACTCGGGAGGCGCCGCGGACTACACCGTCAGCCCGGACGGAACGCTCTCTGTCAACAGCGGCTCGCTCGTGGGCGGCGTGTCGCCGGGCGGTGACTTCGCCGTGCTCGCCGGCGACGCCGCGGGTGGCGACATGGAGTTCTACTTCCTCGTCCGCTGACGGCGACCTCGCCCTCGCGCGCGAAGTAGACTGGGTGAACGGGAAGGACGCGACCGACACGCCCGAGCCCGCGGAGGTGCCGCCTGATGGCTGCCGAGATCCGCGACGACTCTTCGCTGGGACAGGACGCGCGTGTCGACCTGACCCTCGCGCGCAACCTGCCCATCGTGCTGCTGTGCAGCACCGGCTACTTCGTCTTCTTCAGCGCGGTCTGGGGCCCTCTGCGGCCGTGGAAGATCCTGGTTGCGGCCGGCATCGTGCTGGGCCTCGCCCTGGCGCTGCGTGTCAGCGACCCGCGTGCCGAGGCGCGCAGCGCACGCAAGCGGCGGCAGCCTGGCGGACGCGAGGCCGCAGCGAAGGCGGCATGGCCTTGGTGGCGCCGGGCGGGGGCCGTCCTGAGTGGCTCCCTGCTGTGCTTCGCCGGGATCTACCAGTCGCTCGGCCTCGAGGTGGACCTGCGCGCCTACCCGCTGATCTCGGGTCTGTGCCTGATCGTGAGCATCGCGCTCGGTGTGACGCTGATCGCCCGAGGCTGGCCGCGGGAGCGTTGGCATCGCAAGCCGGCTTCCAAGCGCACGCGTGAACGAGCCCAGGCACGGGCGCAGCACGTGCCCCGCGGCAGACCTCGTACACCGCCGGCGGCCCCGGTGCCTTCGACCGGCTCAGCGTTCCGCATGCCCATCGCGAAGGACACGGGCTTCACCGGCATGTGGGGTGGTGTCGGCACGCGGCCCGGCCGCAGGATCTGGAAGCCGGGCTCCACAAGCAGTCCGCCAGTCGAGTCGGGCCCTGTCCCGGCTCGCTTCCGCGGCTTGCGACTCCTGCGCCGCCGGCGCTCACGCGAAGCCCCCATGCCCGCCTCGGCGTTGCTCCTCGTCGTGCTCTTCGCCGCGGGCTTCGTCGCCGCCTTGCTGTACTGGATCCTGGGGGGGTAGGGGCGACCCCGTGCGAGACGCCCCTTGGGCGTCGACGCGCGGTGGTCGCCCGAGGGCAGGCTGCAACATCCGGACTTCTCCGGTAGGGGCGGCCTGGCTGGCCGCCCGCGGATCAGGATGAACCGTCGGGTGCGGCGCAGGTGTGCGGCGTGGTGACACGGTGGATGGGGGCGCCTTGGCGCGATCGCCACGAGGCGCCGCCACTTCGCGCGACTCGTCGTGGCGTGGTGCCCGACGCGGTGTGCGGATCGCCGCGATTCGAGGCGGACACTTCGGTCCGCCCCTACGGGGTAATTCCGGGTCAGAAGAGGCGAACCCTAGGGCGGGCATGCAGCCCGCCCCTACGGAGCACTCTGCCTACGGAGCGCTGCTGAGGGTGCTGACGATGGCCGCGGACTCCGCGATCTCGAGCGCGTGCATGTGCACGCCCGCCGCGACGATCTCCATGGCGGAGACGCGCGCGCCGCGGCGCTGCTCCACGCCCTGCGGCGTGTGGAACGTACCGTCGTGTGCGGCCAGGCGGCGCATGACTTGCGCCAGACCATCGCTCGGAGCCGCGAAGCCGGCTCGCTCGCGCGCGAAGTGGCGCTGACCGGCCTCCGTCGAGTAGCTCACCCACAGGCGGCGCAGCAACTCCGTCGCTGCGTGGCCGGTCGGACGCACGACCTCGCTGCCGACGAAACGCCCGTGGGCATCGGTGATCACGAAGCCCGTGATGCCGTCCCAGCGCACGTTCGCCAGGGTGTGCCCCTCGGCGGCGTAGCGACCGCGGTACAGCCCGAAGAGGCTCCAGTCGCCGAGCAGCGTGCCCTTCTGCCGATAGACGGCCGTCATCAGCTCACCCGCCGCGCGCTTCACCTTGCGCGGCGAAGCACCCGCCGCGAGCAGCGCGCGAATGGTGGGACCGACGATCTCGGGCTGCAGCGAGAGCGGCTGCGACGCGTCACCGTGCTCGAAGTTCTGTACGACGCGGCAGTGGACGATGAACGGCTTCTTGCTGCGCGTGGCGGGCAACCACACCGGATGGGCGATCACGCGGTCGGCGATGCCTCCCGTGAGGAACTGGCCGGCCGGGATGTAGATCGGCTGACGCGTGCCCTTCACGATGACGACCACGGTGTTGGCACCCTGGCCCGACTCGGCGAAGTGCAGCTGTCCGTTCGCGTTGGCCGCGACGGGGTCTGCGAAGGTCACGCGTGACGGATCCAGACGCGCGCTGCCGAGGGGGCCCGACTTGAGGCCGCCGTTGCTCTTCTCACGCGCCAGCGCCCAGCCGTCCAGGAGATGCACGCGCTCGGCCTTGCGCTTCGAGGCGTTGGCCGCGCTCCCCATCAGCTTCGGGGCGAACACGCGAATCATCTGCGAGCGCATCCTCAGCGAGCGCAGATCCCGGTCGATCCCCGGCATCGGCTGCAGCATGCTGCGCGCCGTCACACCCGTGCTGCGGCTGGTCACGACCGGCGTGCGCTTGGCGACGACCGTCGGGCTCGTCTCCGTCGCGTTGCGCATCCAGCGCTTGAGGTAGCCCTTCTGGTGCAGGAAGTTCAGCGCCGTGAGCGTGACCAGGGGATGGTCGTGCCGCTCGCCATCGCGCTTGTCGGCCGACGGGCCGTTCCAGAACACGACGCGCGCGCCCAGACGGCGCTCGACCTCTTCCATGCGCTGGAAGCGTCCCACGAGCAGCGGGAGGCCGTCATCCGAGCGCCGCTTCCAGAGCAGCCGGTCCCAGGCTCCGAGGGCATCGAAGCGCTCCAACTCGGCCATGACCGGCACCTGGATGCCGGCGCTGATGTCGGCCGCGGTGTAGGGCTCAGCGAAGGAGCCCCCGCGGACGACGATCGCGCCTTCCGGATGCACGTCCAGCGGCATCGGAGCAGCGCTGATCGTGACCTCGGGTGCGACCACCTGCGGCCGGCGCTCGGTGAGCCCGAGGAACAGACCCAAGCCGAGTCCGAGCACGACCAGCGCAGCGGTCGCATAGTGGATGACCCGCACGATGCGGTCGTCACGACGCCGGCGCAGGCTCTGCTCGGCCACGCGCGCCAGGACGGCGTTCTTCAGCCGCTGCGCGGGCGCCTCGACATCGTTCGCCTGTGCGTCCCACGCCTTGAGGACGGAGGACATGCGCTCGAGGTGCACGGCCAGCGCCTGACAGCGCGCGCACTCGGCCAGATGCTCTTCGACGACACTGCTCTCGGCGGGGCCGAGCTCGCGGTCGGCGAGCAGGTGGATCTCCTCGCTGAACACGTCGCAGGGCTCGAGCGGTGCAGGCGTGTGGGCGCCGGGCATGTCGGGACGGAGCGCGTCGCTCATCGTGCGCCCCCTTCCGGACCATGCGGGTCGCGCCCGCGGAACTCACGTCCCTGGAACTCCTTGCCGACGGTCGTCCGGGCGAGGGAGCGGGCCAGCAACTTGCGGCCGCGATGCAGCAGCACCTTGACCTCGTTGAGGGAGATGTCCATCACCTCGGCGATCTCGCGGTAGCGCAGCCCTTCGAACTCCCGCAGCTCGAGGGCCTCGCGCACGTGCAGGGGCAAGCCGGCGAGGGCGCCGTGGACGGCGTCCTTCGCCTCCTCCCGGCGCAGGGGCGCTGTGGGGTCGTCGTCGCGGGCCAGCGGCTCGAGCTCGGTGCCCTCGGCGGCCATGGGGTCCATGTGGATGGCCTGCACGCGCCTGCGGCGCTTGCGCTTGCGCAGGTTGTCGAAGCAGAGGTTGGCGAGCACGCGATAGAAGTACGTCGTGAAGTGGCCCCGCGGCTGGTAGCGCGCGGCGTTGCGGAACAGCTTGACGAAGAACTCCTGCGTCACGTCCTCCGCCGTGTGGTGGTTGCGGAAGATGCGCCAGGCGTAGCGATACGCCGCGCCCTGGAAGCGGTCCATGAGCTCGGTCAGCGCGGCTGTGTGCCCCCGGCCGCAGCGCACCATCAACTCGTCGTCGGTGCAGCGGTCGGCAGGACCACGGCGGGCTCGCTTGCGGCGCTTGGGGAGGGGCGGGCTCATCTCTTCCATGGAAACGTACCTCGGCCCGCCTCGCAGCGGATTTTGCCGCTACCGTGTCGCCCTGGGTCGGCCCGCGCGACGCGCCCGCCGCGCGGGACCGTATCCTCCGTAACATCGGAGCCTGTAGGAGGTTCCGTCGCTGCCCCGGGGAGGGCTCGGCCGTGAAGATCCTGGTAGTCGACGACGAGGAAGCGATTCGCGACAGCCTCGACCTCGTTCTGCGCTTCGAACACCACGACGTCAGCCTGGCGAAGGACGGCCAGGAAGGACTGAAGGCCCTGGCCGAGGATCCCGGCCTGGAGGTGGTCTTCCTCGACATCAAGATGCCGGGCCGCGACGGACTCGAGGTGCTCGGCGACATCCGCGAGCAGCGCCCGGACGTCGCCGTGGTCATGATCTCCGGCCACGGCACGATCGAGACGGCGCTCGAGGCGACTCGCCGCGGTGCCTTCGACTTCCTGGAGAAGCCGCTGGACCGCGACCGGGTCCTGCTGACCGTCCGCAACGCCTTCCAGATGCGCAAGCTCGAGGGCGAGAACGCCCAGCTGCGCAAGCGCCTCTCGGCCACGTCCTCCGAGATGGTCGGCACGAGCGCGCCGCTGGAAGCCGTGCGAGGCATGGTCGCCAAGGTCGCCCCCACCCCGGCGCGCGTCTTGATCATGGGCGAGAACGGCTCGGGCAAGGAGCTCGTCGCGCGCCTGGTGCACGACCTGAGCGACCGCGCCGGGGGCCCCTTCGTCGACGTGAACTGCGCCGCCATCCCGAAGGACCTGCTCGAGAGCGAGCTGTTCGGACACGAGAAGGGCGCGTTCACAGGCGCGACGGAGCAGCGCAAGGGCAAGTTCGAGCAAGCGGACGGCGGCACGCTCTTCCTCGACGAGGTGGGCGACATGTCACTCGACGCCCAGGCGAAGGTGCTGCGCGTGATCGAGGAGCAGCGCGTGCAGCGCGTCGGCGGCTCCGAGCCGATCCCCGTCGACGTGCGCCTCGTCGCGGCGACGAACAAGGACCTCAAGAAGGAGAGCGACGAAGGCACCTTCCGCGAGGATCTCTACTACCGCCTCGCCGTCGTGCCCGTCGTGGTGCCGCCGCTGCGCGAGCGCGCAGGGGACGTGGCCGTGCTGGCACAGACGTTCCTGCAGCAGGTCGCGGAGAAGATGGGCCGGGAGGCCCCGGAACTCAGCGAGCCCGCGCGCAAGTGGCTCGAGCGCCAGGAGTGGCCGGGCAACGTCCGGCAGCTGCGCAACGTCATGGAGCGCTGCGTGATCCTGGTCGACGGGCCGAAGATCGAGGTCAAGGACCTCGAGGGGCTGACGTCCGCCAGCACGGCCGCCGCCGCGCCGGACGTCTTCAGGACGGCGCAGTCGTTCGAGGAGTTCAAGAACGAGTCCGAGCGGCTCTTCCTCCAGATGCGGCTGCAGGACAACGACTGGAACGTGAAGCGCACGGCCGAGTCCCTCGCCATGCAGCGCAGCAACCTCTACAAGAAGATGGACCGCTACGGCTTGAAGTAGCCGCGCGTTTCCGCGCGTCCTGGGAGGTGTGCTGTGCGGCGGCTGTACGCCCTGTTCTTCGTCTCCGGCTTCCCGGCGCTGCTCTACCAGGTCGTCTGGCAGCGCGCGCTCTTCTCCATCTACGGCGTCAACGTCGAGTCCGTCACGATCGTCGTCACGGCATTCATGCTCGGCCTGGGCCTGGGCAGCCTGCTCGGCGGCTGGCTCTCCGCGCGCCGCGGCCTGCGCAGGCTCGTCGCGTTCGGGGTGATGGAGTTGGGCATCGGCGCCTTCGGCCTCGTCTCGCTGACGGCCTTCGCCGCGGTCGGCGCAGGGACGGCGGGCGCAGGCACCCTGAGCGCAGGCCTGTACGCCTTCCTGCTCGTCCTCCTGCCGACCGTGCTCATGGGCGCGACGCTTCCGCTGCTCACGGCCTACCTCGTCGAGCGCTCCGGCAACGTCGGCCGCTCGGTCGGCATGCTGTACTTCGTCAACACCCTCGGCTCGGCCGTGGCCTGCCTCGCGGCGGGGCTCGTGCTGCTGGGCTGGCTCGGACAGTCGGGCACCGTGTACCTCGCGGCGGCGATCAACCTCCTGCTCGGCGCGGGCGTCCTGCTGACGGCCAGGGCGGAGCGGCGCAAGCCGGCCGAAGCAGCGCGCCCCGTCAAGACGGCGCCCGCCGGACCGCTGCCCCTGCGCATGGCGCTGCTGCTGTCGGCCGTCGCAGGCTTCATCGCGCTGAGCTACGAGATCCTGTGGTTCCGCGCGTTCTCGTTCAGCTCGGCGGGCGACGCACGCTCGTTCGCCCTGATGCTCGGTGCCTACCTGCTCGGACTCGCGTTCGGCTCCGCGCTCAGCCGCCGCTTCTGCGCGAGTCACGCCGTCCAGGACGGCGGATCGCTGCTGCGCACGATCGGCACGTTCGTCGTGGTCGCCAACCTGGCCGGCTTCCTCGTAGCCCCCCTGCTGGCGCTCGCCGTCACGCTGGTCTGGCACTACGCCGGTGGCCTCGTGTTCGTGATCGTCGCCGCGGGCGCCCTGGGCACCGTGTTCCCGCTGCTGTGCCACGTGGCGATCCCGCCGTCGCAGCGCTCAGGCCAGGGCCTCGCCTACCTCTACCTCGCCAACATCGTCGGATCGGCGGCCGGCAGCTTCGTCACCGGCTTCGTGCTCATGGACGGACTCTCGCTGACGACGATCAGCGTCGGACTCGCCACCGCAGGTGTGCTCGTCGGCGGTGTGCTGCTCCTCGGTCGCGCGCGTCCGCGCCCCTACCGGCGCGGCGCGGCCGTGCTGGCCGTCGCCGTGGTCCTCGTGCTTGGCGGCCCCGCGCTCTACGACGGCATCTACGAGCGCATGCACTTCAAGCTGACCTACGAGGGCCAGCGCTACCGCCAGCTCGTCGAGACGAAGAGCGGCGTCGTCGCGGTCACCCAGACGGGCCTCGTGTACGGCGGCGGCATCTACGACGGCGAGATGAAGGCGTCGTTCGAGACGCTCGCGGACGACTCGAACATGCTCTTCCGCACCTACGCGCTCTCGGCGCTGCATGCCCAGCCGCAGGAGCTGCTCGTGATCGGGCTCGGCTCGGGCTCCTGGACGAAGGTGCTGGCGGCGCACCCGCAGGTGCGCAAGGTCACCGTGATCGAGATCAACCCCGGCTACCTGGAGGTGCTGCGCGACGATCCCCTCGTAGGTGGGGTGCTGCGCGACCCGAAGGTCGAGATCGTCATCGACGACGGCCGGCGCTGGATGCGCGCCAACCCGGGCCGGCGCTTCGACGCGATCGTCTCCAACACGACGTTCAACTGGCGCGCCTACGCGTCGGGCTTGATCGGCGTCGAGTTCCTGGAGTTGTGCCGCGAGCACCTGAAGGACGGCGGCATCTTCTACTACAACACCACGTGGCATCCGCGGGTGCAGCGCACAGGCGCCACGGTGTTCCCACACGCGCTCCTGGTGGGCAACTTCCTGGCGGTGAGTGACAGTCCGCTCGAGCCGGACGCGGAGCGCCTGGCCCAGGTCCTGCGCCGCTACCGCATCGACGGCAAGCCGGCCGTCGGCGCGCAGGGCATCGCGGAGCTGGTCAGCATGGCCCGCGAGGTGGACGCTCCGGGCCGCATCGGCACGCGCTTCGTGATGGAGAGCGGACGCTCGATCCTCGCGCGGACGAAGGGCCACGAGCCGATCACGGACGACAACATGGGGACCGAGTGGGACTGGCTGCGGATCGACTCGGTGGACGGCAAGCCGCACCCTTGAGCCGAAGACGCCGATCCGCAGAGGGCTGACACGAAGAACGCCGGCCACGCTGCGCGCGGCCGGCGTCGGGGATCTGGTTCAGAGACAGGCCCCCGTTCAACGGAACGGGTCGAGCGAGGATTCGGCCCCTTGACGTGCTCGGGGCCTCACCGTCGCCGCTACTGCTTCTTGAAGACCAAGTCGAAGGGCATGTCCTTCTCGGGGCGCATGCGGATGACGCCGTTCTTCAGCGTGCCCTGGATCGTCTCGGGGTTCTCCTGCTCCTTGCCACGCTCGTGCGTCGTGGTGATGGACAGCGTGGTGCCGTCGAGCTTCCACGTGCCACGGGCCTGGTCCTTCTTGCCCTCGGTAGCTCCCACCACGGCGAACGTACCGTCGCCGTTCAGCGTCACGGTGAAGTTGAACTCCTTCATCATGTCGGCCGACTTCGCGTCCATCTCCTTCTGGGCCTTGGCGCGCTGGTCCTCGGGCATCATCTCCAGGGCCTTCTTGGCCATCTCCATCATCGGGCCCATCATCTTCTCGATCTCGGGCTTCATCGCAGCGGTGTCCATGACGTAGGTGCCCGCGGGGCCACCTCCGCCACCGCCGCCGCTGTCACCACCACAGCCGGCGGCAAAGAGACTCGTCGTGAGAAGCAGAGCGATAGCGAACGTGCGCATGAGGATCTCCGTGTGTGCGTTGGGGCCTTAGGTACGGGCGACCGGGGCGTGGCGTCAAGGTTGGCCCCGGCGCAGCTTGCCAGGCCGCCGTCAGGCGTCCCCTGGGTAGGACAGTCCGGTGTCCCCCGCTCGCGCACGGCCGGCCCGTGGCCCCCGGCGCAGACGACCGGAACGTCTTGGCGCTGCCCTGGTTATGGTGTCCGCAGGGAGGGCGGCATTGCAGGCGAGGTTCGGCCCCTGGTTTGCGCACGATGCGGACGATCGGAGAGATCGCATGTCCGCCTGCCCGTTCGAGCCCCCGGCGAGCCCTGCGCGCGGCGCTCCTGACGGGGCTCAGCGTCCTGCTCCTGGCGGCCCCCACGGCCCATGCGAGCGGCACGTCGAAGCCCGAGGCCAAGTTCGGGGTCTTCGAGAGCGGCTGGAAGGCGCGCTCGGAAGACACCATCACGGGCTGCATGGACCCCAAGAGCACGGTGACCTTCAGGCTGCTCGCCTACCCGCTCTCGGGGAAGTCGCGCAACATGAAGCCCGAGCAGGCCAAGGCGACGCTGAAGGCCTACTTCAAGCGGGTCTCGGCAGTCGGACTCAAGAACATCTCGCCGAAGAAGAGCCCCAAGAACATCCGGCTCTACGAGTACACCTACAAGCCGACCGGCGAAAACGCCCGGACGACGCACCTGCGTGTCCAACTGAAGCAGGACAAGAATCGTCTATGGGTTCTCGCCTCCGTGACCGAATCCGCCAAGCCGCGCAAGTAGCCCTTGCCGCGGTGGCGCTGCTGCTCGCGGGCTGCGGCGCGGACCTGGACGACGCGCGCGAGCGGGCCGAGCAGCGCTTGGACCGTGGTGCCGAGGTGGTCGCGGCGGACCTGGGCTCCCGGCTGACCGCCTGCGACGAGGCCCTGGCACAGGTCGAGAGCTTCCTTACAGAGGCGGGCGACGAGCCGACGACGCGCTTCACCTTCCTCGACGCGCTCCGGGTCCGGCACGGGCTGAGCGGCATCCTCTGGGAGGGCCCTGGCGGCGAGACCGTCTGGGCCGGCCGCTCCGTCGATCCGCGCGACCTCCCCGCGCCCCGGCCGTGGCACCGCTCGTTCCGCAGTGGCAAGGTCAGCTACCACGAGGGCCCGTTCCTGCGCGCGCTGGTCGTCGGCCCGGTCGAGTCCCACGGAGGGCACGCCACGGCCACGTACGTGCTTGACGAGGAGGGGCCGGATGCCCACATGCAGCGCCCGTTCCTGGGGCGCTGGCTCGACCCGCTCGACCTCAGCGAGATCCGGCTCCTCGCACCGGGCGCGCAACCGGACGCGGACTGCGACGAGGCATGCCGCCGCTTGGTGCCGGTCGCGGGCGCCGATGGTGAGCCCGTGCTCACGGCCGAGCTGCGGGTGCACGATCTCGAGGTGCTGCGCGAGCGCGTCGAGGCCGACCGCGGCGCGCTGGGTGGCGCGCTCCTGCTGGTCCTGCTGGCCTTGGGTACCTACCTGCTTAGTCGCTTCGCGGTCGCCCGCCTGCAGCACCCGACGGCCCGCTGGCTCTCGGCCGGCGCGATCGTCCTGCTCGTGCGCGGCGCGCTGCGCCTGCTCGACCTGCCGAGCCGCTTCGAGGTGCTGCGGGAGGCCTTCAGCCCGTCGGAGTTCGCCGTCGAGACCTGGCTCGGCTGGCTCGCCTCGTCCGGCGACTTCGCGCTGACCGCGATCGCCTACCTGCTCGTCATCATCTGCCTGACGTATGCGTTCCGGCACCTGCGCGTGCCCACGAGCATGACCGGCCGCAGCGCCACCGTCGCCGCGGCCCTCCTCACGTCGGCGCTGGCCGCGGGCCTGTGGCTGCTCATCGTGCGCGTCTCCGTCGCGGGCGGCCAGACACCGTTCTTCCAGGCGCACACGTTCGTGCCCTCGGCGCCCGTCGCCCTGATGCTCCTGGGACTCGTCGCCGTGACGGCCACGACGTACCTGATCACGCACATCACGCTGCGCCGGGGCTGGCGCGCGCTGCCCCTGGGCGGAGCGGGGGCCGGACGCGTCGCTCTGATGCTCGTGGCGTCCGCGCTCACGTGGCTCGCGGCCGGTCTCCTGGCGGAGCCCCACTGGGTCGTGCTGGCGCTGCCCGTGCTGGCCTGCCTCGTCGTCGGCCGCGGCGAGGGCCGCTTCGCCATGGCGCTCCCGGGACGCATCCTCGTGCTGAGCGTGCTCGCCGTGGTGCTCGCCTACCCGGTGCTCTGGTCGCGTGTCGCCGAGCGCGAGAGTGCGGCGCTCGAGGAGTCGCTGGAGGAGATCCTGGGGAGCGAGGACGTCGCGCAAGTGGGCGTGGCGATCGCACTGAGCGACGCGCGGACGGACCCACACCTGCGCGACGCGCTGGCTGAAGCCTCGCGCGGCGCCGCGCCGGAGGGTCTCGCGCTCTACCTCTGGCTGCGCAGCGCCGCCCACTGGCAGCGCCACCCGAGCGTCATCCACGTGCTGGACGACCGCGGCCGCACGCTCGAGAAGTTCGCGCTCACGAACCTCCCGCGCACGATGCTGCCGGCAGCCCAGCCGCCCGCGACAGAGGAGGACGAAGAGATCTTCGTGTCCCGCGGCGGCCCCAACCGCCTGCGCTGCATCGTGGGGCGCCTGCGCCTGCGAGACGAGAGCGACACCGTGGTCGGGCATCTCGTGGTGACGATCCCCGACCGCATGGATCTGCGGCTGAAGGGGCTGGCCGGGCTCGTCGCTGCCCGCGAGCGCGACGGGCCGATTCCGCTGCCTGCCCGCCGTGCCCCGCAGTTCGCCGAGTTGCAGGGCGGCACCGTGGTCGCGTCGAGCGATCCGTCGCTTGCCCGCACGGCCGGAGGCTTCGGACCCGAAGCGCTGGCGACGCTGGACGCGGAGCGGCCGTACCTCGACTGGCACACGAAAACCGAGCATGGCTACGCCCACTGGAACGGGGACCGCGGCGCGGTGTTCGCCGTGCGGCGCGAGACGGCATCGCTGGGCGATGCGCTGCTCGCCCTGGCCCGCCTGGTGGTGGTGGGCGTCGGCCTCGGCCTGCTGACGGCGATCGTGTTCCTGCTGGTCTCGCTGCCGACGTTCCGCATGCAGCTGCAGCACAAGATCCTGCTGTCGTACTTCGTCATGTCGGTCGTGCCGCTCGTCTTGCTCGGGATCGCGAGCGCCCAAGAGACGCAAGCGCGGCACGACGCCCGCCTCACCGAGCGGCTCCAGACGGACCTGGCCCGCGTGCGCCGCGACCTCGAGATGATGGGCGCCGGTGTGTTCGATTCCGCGGACACCGACAAGCTCGAGGAGTGGGCACCGAAGCGGCGCCACGACGTCCTGCTCTACCGCGCGGGCGAACTCCAAGCGGCCAGCCGCACGGGCCTGGTCGACTCGGAGCTGCTCTCGGCGCGCCTGCCCGCCAGCGCCTACCGCGCCACGGTGCTCGAGCGCCGGGAGATCGTGCGCCGCGAGGCCGTGTACGCCGGGCGCCACGTGTGGTTCGGCTACGCCCCGGTCCTCGACGGCCGCGGACAGACGCGCGCGACGGTGGGCGTCCCGCTGCTGTACGAAGCGGACCGCGTCGAGGAGCAGCTCACACTGACGGGCAGCGTCCTGCTGGCCGCGTACATGCTCACGCTCGTCCTCGTGCTCGTCGGCGGGATCTACGCGGCGCGGCGCCTCACGCGTCCGCTCGCCGACCTGGCCGCGGGCACGGAGCGCGTCGCCGCGGGCGACCTGGAGGTGGAACTCAAGGGAGAGGGCGGCGACGAGATCGGGCAGCTCGTCGGCGCCTTCAATGCCATGACCCGCGAACTGCGCGAGATGACAGAGCGCGCCCGCCAGGCGGAGCGCGAGACGGCGTGGCGCGGCATGGCGCGGCAGGTCGCGCACGAGATCAAGAACCCGCTCACCCCCATGCGCCTGCTCCTGCAGCAGACCGAGGCCGAGATCGCACGCGACCCGGCCCGTGGCGCGGAGATCATCAAGGAGCGCGCCCCGAAGCTGCTGAAGCAGATCGAGGGCCTGGACCGGATCGCCCGTGACTTCGCCCAGTTCGCACGCCTACCCCAACGCCGTGACGAACCGGTCGACGTGGCCGCGCTGCTCGAAGACGTGACGGCCGAGTACGGCGGCACCGTCACGCAGGACGTGCACGTCCGCTGTGAGGTCGCGGGGGAGTTGCCGCTCGTGCGCTGGGACGCCGACGAGCTGAGGCGGGTGCTGCACAACATGGTGCTCAACGCCTTCCAGTCCGTCGAGGAAAAGGGCGGCGGCGAGGTGCTCTTGCGCGCCTCGGCCGCGACCCGCCGCGGGCAGCCGGGCGTGCTCGTCACGATCGCCGACGACGGCGTGGGCATCCCGCTGGAGCACCAGGACCGGCTGTTCGAGCCCCAGTTCAGCACCAAGACGCGCGGGACGGGACTCGGGCTGGCCATCGTGAGCGGCATCCTCAGCGAGATGGGCGGCACGATCGACCTGGACAGCGTGCCGGGCGAGGGCTCGACCTTCGATCTGTGGTGGCCGGCGGCCCAGGAGTAGCAGCGCCTACTCCTGACGCGCAGGGGCGATTAGGATTGTGCCCCATGACCGACGCCAAGAAGCCCCCCGCCTTCTACTGCCCCGCCTGCGGTCAGAAGCATCGTGCGGACCTGTCCGGCCTTGCAGGCACCCCCGGCGCCGTGATGAAGCTGGCATGCGTCGGCTGCCAGGTATCCCTGGCCGTGAGCATCGGCGCGGACGACGGGCCCGTCTGCGTACGCGACGAGCCGGCCCCGGAGGCGTCAGCGAAGAAGAAGCCGGCGGCCAGCGAGAAGCCGGCCGCACCCACCAAGGGGGCAGCTCCCGTGCCCAAGCGGCGCAAGGGCAAGGGCGCGGCTCCCGTGCCGCGCAAGAAGCGTGCGAAGCAGGGTGCGTCCGCGCCAAAGGCCGACGCACCCGATACGAAGGCTCCCAAGGCGCAGGCTCCCAAGGCGCAGCCCCCCGCGGCCAAGGCGACCAAGGGAGAGGCACCCGTCGCATCCAAGTCGAAGGCCAAGCCGGAGCCCAAGGCCCAGGACCAGGCGGAAGCGCCCCCGGCACCCGCCGTACCCCCGAGCGGCGAGAGCGGCGAGAGCGCCGAGCCTCCGGCGCCGGATGACGTCGACGCGGGCCTGGACATCGACGCCGAGTTCGGCGCAGGCGATCACATCGGACGCTATGCCATCGAGAGCGTCATCGGCAAGGGCGGCTGCAGCACCGTGTACCGCGCCTTCGATCCGACCACCAACCGCAGCGTGGCGATGAAGGTCTGCTCGACGGAGGCGAACGACGTGATGAGCTCGCGCTTCCTGCGTGAGATCGAGGTCCAAGCGAACATCCGGCATCAGAACATCATGCCGGTCTTCGATCGCGGCACGCTGGACGACGGACGCCCCTTCTTCACGATGGAGTTGCTGTACAAGCCGTGGACGCTGTCGGACATCGTCCGCCGGCGCGACGAGGGCAAGCTCGCGCGCTACGCGACCATGAAGAAGTTCGGCGACATCGAAGCCCTCGTGAAGGAGATCGTGATCCCGATCTCCGACGGGATCTACGTGGCCAACGTCGAGAACGGCGTCATCCATCGCGATCTCAAGCCGGACAACGTCCTCGTCGACACGCGCACGGGTCGACCGTACGTCATCGACTTCGGCATCTGCCACGTCCTCGAGAAGAAGACGGGCTTTGCCAGCAAGGCCGTCATCCCCCCCACCACGGAAGACGAAGGCATCGTCGGTACGCCTCGTTACATCCCGCCGGAGCAGGTCAAGGGCAGCGTGCACGCGCGCACCGACGTCTGGGGCCTCGGCGCGATGCTGCACTACGTCGTGTCGGGCGAGCCCCCGATCGCCGGCGCCTCCAACATCAGCCGCAGTGAGCTCAAGCGCAGGATCGCGGCCCTCGAGCACACGAAGAACGCGGCCATCGAAGCGAACGACGACCGCAAGATCGACCTCTGTGAAGAGCAGTTGGTGCGGCTCACCGACCCGAACCTGCGCACCGTCGACGACCTCTTCAAGGATGCACGCAACGGCGTCTACGCGCAGCTTCCGGCCTCGACCCCGGCTCCGCTGAAGGCCGTCATCCAGAAGGCGATGGCACCTTCGACGTCCGACCGCTACGTGAACGCGAGGCAGTTGGGCAAGGAGCTGGGCTCCTGGCTCGGAGGCGACAAGGTCCGCGCGCTGTCCGAAGCCGGCGGCAAGGCCGCGGCCGTCGAGAGCGCCCGCAGGGCCGTGCGCACGCACATGGTGACGACGCTCTGGCTCCTCGCCGGGCTCGGCCTGGGCATCGTCCTCGCGTATGCCTTCGCCAAGCCCGGGGACGCGCCGCCGTCGACACGGGTCGCGGACGCGGAGCAGGACATCGAGCTGCTCAAGACCGACCTCGTGGGCCTGCGGCGCGTCGCCGAGAACCTCACGCCCGTCGAGCGCAACCGGCTGTGGCAGGCCCGCGACACACGGGCTTCCCAGATCGCCGCGCGCCTGGCCGACGAACCGGACGCACCGAATGTCCGGGCGGTGCGCGAGCAGCTGGCCTACGTACGCAGCATCTTCGCGCCGCCGCGCGTACGGCTCGACGTGCCGGAAGGCGTCAGCCTGCAGGCGACGAGCACCGTCACGGGTGCCAAGGTCGCGGTCAAGCGCGGCGAGAACACGCTGCCCCCCGGCGCCTACCAGGTGACGGGCTCCGGCGGCCTGCGCTTCCCGCTCGACATCCCGCTGTGGATCCGCAACCAGCAGGAGGCCGAGAAGGTTGCGCTGGAGGCCCCGCTCGAGGTGCTGACGGTACCTGTGGCCCCTTCGTCCGCACCGCAGGGCATGGTGCTGGTGGTGGGCGGACAGGTGCTGGCCCGCGACCTCCCGTTCCACACACCGAGCACGGCAGCCACGAACGTGCCGGCGTTCTTCATGGACGCCGCCGAGGTGACCAACAGCCAGTACGCCCAGTACCTCGCGAGCCTGCCCGTGCCGCAGCGCAAGGAACGTGGCCCGCGCGTCGGCTTCGTGCCGGACCCCGAGCAGGACGGCGCTCCGATCGTGATCAAGGGTCTCGAGGACATGCCGGTAGCCGGTGTCCGCCCCGAAGACGCACGGGCCTTCGCAGCGTGGCGCGGCAAGCAGAGCGGCGCCAACGTGCGGCTCCCGAACGAAGCGGAGTGGGTGCTGGCAGCCGGCGCGAGCGTCGGCCACGACCTGGCCAACGGGGCGCAGGGCGAGCGCACCGAGGCCGAGTTCGTTGCACCGCTGCGTGCGGCGGGTGCCCACGCGCAGGACCTGAGCCCGTACGGCGTGCGGGGCCTGCTGGGCAACGCCCGCGAGATGGTCACGAGCTACATCGAGGACCTGCCCGACGGCGGCGTACTCGTGAAGGGTGCGGGGGTCGGCGACGATCCGGACCAAGGCGCGATCTACGCGTACCGCGTCATGCAGGGCGGCGAGCGCCACATGACGACGGGCTTCCGTTGCGTACAGGAACTCCCGGGTTCCGAGTCGCCGCGCTAGGGCGTAGCCCGCGGAGCGGGCTACGCAAGACGCAAAGCAGAGCAAAGGACGCAAAGGAAGAGTGCGGCCTTCGCGGGTCCCCGTGGACGTGCCGGGTACGTCGGTGACGGTTACGGGCGGGCGCGCCCTACGGGCGCACCCGCTTCGATCCACTCCGCCAGACCGTGGCGCGCGTGATGGCCGACCAGCACATCCGCCTTCGCGCGGGCTTCGGGGATGCCGCTCGCCGGCACGACGGCCAAGCCCGCGCCCTCCAGCATCGTCAGGTCGTTCCAGTGGTCGCCGATCGCGATCGTGCGCTCCGCGCTGATGCCGTGATGGCGCTCGAGGTACTCGAACGTCTCCGCCTTGCCCTTGGAGTCCCCTTGGACTTCGAAGAGATGCAGGCTCGACTCCTCGTACTTCGGGAACATCGACAGCGGGAAGATCTCGGCCCGCAGGTCCTTGCGGGCGTGCGCGGGAAGCTTGTTCCACAAGACCTCGCGCGCGGTGCCGTCGGACAGCGCCCGCTCGTCGAAGGCCGATCCGTCGAAGAACATGCTGATGCGCAGCAGGTCGAGCGTCGGCAGTTCGTGATCGCCCTCGGCACGCACGACGTTCTCGAACCACGCCGCCACTTGATGGTGCTCGGGGTGGTCCGTCATCACCGTGTACTTCCAGCCCGCCCGGTGTCGAAACGAGAAGTGGGCGTGCTCCTCGGCAGCGAAGATCGAGTCGAGATGGACGTCGGGAATCGGGATGTAGTGCTCTGGCTCCTGATCGGGGTGGCCGATCCACGAGCCGTTGTAGACGGCGATCGCCGTGTCGAGGCCTAGTCGCTCGTGGAACGGGATCGTGCCCGCGGGACTGCGCCCGGTGCACAGCATCACGTGGAAGCCGGCCTCACGCAGCGCGTGGACCGCCCGCTCGGTGCGCTCGGTGAGCTCCGAGTCGTAGTCCAAGAGAGTGCCGTCGAGGTCGAGTAGGATCGCCTCGAAGCGCTCACGCAGCCGCTGTAGCCCGGGTACCATCACGATCCGCTTGGGATACCAAGGGTGTCCGTACTCCGGGTAGGAAGATTCGCCGCCTGCCTCGCGTTCGTGACATGTGCCTGCGGACCCGTGACGTCCCCGGCAACACCCTCCGCCGCAACCCAAGGCCCTCCCCCTGGAACCCACGTCCATGCGCCGCGTACCGGTCTTCGTCTGGATCCTCGCGCCCCTGGCCGTGGGCCTGCTGTACGCCGCAGGCCACGCACTCCTGGCACCCAAGCCGCAGGTCGGCAACCTGCCGCCCAAGGAGGCCATCCTCGTCCACCGCACCCGTGGCCTGGACATGTTCGATCTGACCTCGCCCGGTCCCCGCGGTCCCGGCATGCAGGCACCGCGCGAGATGCTCGGACTCGCACGCAACAACCCCGGGCTGATCGGCGTGGATCACGAGGCGTGGGTGCACCTCTTGATCATGCCGCGCACGCTCAGTCTCGACTCGAGCATGGCGATCTTCCGCCTGGACGATGCCGACGCGTTCGAGCGCGAGTTCATGCGTACGGACTTCCTCGAGCGCGGGCTGATCCGTCACGCACAACACCTCGAGATCCGCGGCTCGTATGCGGCGGTCGGCCCCAGCCGGGATGCGACGCGACAGATGGGCACGGGCGGGATCACGTGCGAGGATCTCGGCGAAGACTGGTCGATGGCCGCAGACTTGCCCCGCTTGATCGATCACGCGGTGGGGCTGGCGCGACAGTATCCGTGGACCGGCGTCCTCACGGCGCTCGGGGTGCAGGTGGACGCGATCCGCATGGGCTACGACCCGCAGGAAGGCACGCCCAAGGCCTTCGTCCCCAGCGACGAGCGCTTGGAGACCGTGCGCACGTCCTGGAAGGCGGCGCGCCTCTGGGCCTGGCACACACAGAAGAGGTTGCGCGTCGATCTGGAGCCCACGCCGGGCAGCGCCGTGGCCCAGGCTCTAGAAGCCCTCCCCACCGCGGACGCCATGCGCGAGACGAGTGCGGACTTGCTACCGGCGGCACCGCCGCCTCCGCCTGGTGTGCAGGCGTGGATCCACATGCCGCGGGGCGAACACACGCGCGCGGCGGCCCACCTGCTGCGGGCGTGCGGCGTGCGCTTCGTGGAGGCGAAGGACGGTGTCGATCCCCTCGGCGGGTTGGGCAAGGCGTCCACCGGCCTCCTGCTCTGGGCCGAGCGCGGCATCGGCACCGGCTACGCCATGAGCGTCGGGATCGGGGCCGCCCATGCGGACCTACCCGCACTCGGCGCGTTCCTGCCGCTGCCCGACGCGGGCGTGGCCTCGGTTCCGCTCCCCGAGGGCGCCGCGCCCATCACCGTCGGAGACACGACGATCGCCCGCAAGGTGCCCGCAGGCACGGTCGAGCGGCGCAGCCTGCCGAACGTGGAGATCCTCACCTTCGGCCCGGGTGCGAAGCAGGCGGCGGAGGGCTTCGTGAGCGCAGCGGCGGCCGGCACGTCCGCACTGCCGGGGGACCCGGGGCCCGCCTGGACGACCCAGGACGCCGTACGGCCGGTGTTGCGCTTCTTCCTGAGTCGGCGGCGCGCCCAGGCGGTGCTGGGCAACGCCCTGCATCCCGGCGGCTTCCTCGCCATGCTCGCCGGGGGTGACATCCACGGTCGGGTGGAGGCGGCGGACGGCGTGGTCCGCCTGACGGCGTGGGTGGTGCCGTAGGGGCAGGCTGCATGCCTGCCCGAGGGCGAACTCCCGAGTCCGGACTTACCCGGTAGGGGCAGGCTGCATGCCTGCCCGAGGGCATACTCCCGAGTCCGGACTTACGCCGTAGGGGCGGACCGAAGTGTCCGCCCCGAATCGTAGTGACCCGCACGCCACGCCCGGCACCGCTCGACGACGGGCCGCGCCGAAACGCGGCGCCATGTGGCGACCGCGGCTGCATGCCTGCCTTCCGCCCCGCCTGCGACAAGGCGCCGCCAACCACGCACATCACGGCCGCACGTCCCGACCGCCACCGCACGGATCACCACGGTCCGCGGGTGGGCACTCCGGCCCACCCCTACCGGGTACGTCCGGATTGGAGTGGCACGCCCTCGGGCGACCACCGCGCGTCGACACCCGCAGGGTGTCTCGCGCTGGGTCGCCCCTACGGCAACCGAACCGGCGGTCGTAGTCTGGCGGCCATGGGACGAGCGATGCTGGCCATTGCGTGGGCGCTGATCGTGGGTGGCGCCGGGTTCGGAGCGGTGGTCCTCGCCGCCCACATGTCCGGCAGCGCGGTCGACGCCTCGAAGGGTTTGTTCTTCGTCGGACCACTGGGTTCGCTGATCGGCTTCATCGCTGCGGAGCGCCTCTGGAAGCCGGCC